>NZ_JAFCWQ010000004.1:0-182344 GCF_049897665.1 Brevundimonas sp. TWP2-3-4b1
GCCTGGCTCAGCGCCAGATCCAGCCAGCCCAAGTCATCGCATGGTCCCTATGGCGAAGAGCACACCAGGCCGTCGCTCGACGGGCCCACCTCCATATGAAAGCGCAACTGTAATGCTAGCGCTCGCGGGCGGAGCGGCGCTTTACATCCAGCGTAGGCGAATGACTGCCTGAGGCCCAGGCCAATACGAAACAGAAGCGGCCTCGCTGGCGACGGCGGGGCCGTTTGCATGTCCGGTTTCCACCCCTAACAGCCCTGCGGAAGGTCTGCTTTTGGCGCTGGCGCAAGAGGATCCTGCTGCCCACTTCGAAAAGGGCGATTTTGTCCCCGTCGCCCTTGAACTCGTCCGGTGCGGATCGCCTGAATGGCCACGCTCAGAGCGCGTGAGCGGCCGTCTCACTTAGGAGCAACTCGACTGCTGGGGGTCATTTTAGGGGTCACAGTCGAATCGAGCTCCTAAGTAAAAGATAAAATACAAGTGCATAAAACACTTTTTAGATGCCTCTCCTGGCACCAGATTCAAACGGCGTCGCATCGCAAGATGCGGCGCCGTTTTTGTTTCTGCCCTCTCCCCTTGCGGGAGAGGGAGGCCGCGCACGGCGGCGTAGCCGTCGTCCTGGCGCGGTCGGGTGAGGGGTGACACCCTGTCTGATGGGCGAGCCGCAAAACCCCTCACCCTTTCGCGCAAGTCCGATCGCGGGGCTCCCGGGCGCTCAAGCCCTCTCCCGCAAGGGGAGAGGGACTGCTAGACCGCGTCCATGACCGTTTATCTGCATGAAGGCGACCTCCCGGACGGCCTGGACCTGGGTCCCGAGGTCGCCGTCGATTCCGAGACCATGGGGCTGCGCTTCCGCCGTGACCCGTTGTGCGTGGTCCAGCTCTCGGCCGGGGACGGCGACGCCCATATCGTGCGGATGAACCGCCCCGGCTACGACTGCCCGAACCTGAAGCGGCTGATGGCCGATCCCGACGTGCTGAAGATCTTCCACTTCGGCCGGTTCGACATCGGCATGGTGGAACTGCACCTCGGGGTCGAGACGCGGCCGGTCTACTGTACCAAGATCGCGTCCAAACTGGCCCGGACCTATACCGACCGGCATGGGTTGAAGGACGTGGCGCGCGAGATGGCGGGCATCGACCTCAGCAAGGCGCAGCAGTCTTCGGACTGGGGCGCGCCCGAGCTGTCGCAGGCCCAGCTGGAATACGCCGCCTCCGACGTCCTGCACCTGCACGTCATCATGCGCCGGCTGGACGAGATGCTGGTCCGCGAAGGCCGGATGGAACTGGCCCAGGCCTGTTTCGACTTCCTGCCGATCCGCGCGCGGCTTGACCTGCGCGGCTGGGACGAGATGGATATCTTCGCGCACACATGACCTTCGACCCCGGCGAGGACAGGAAGCGGGCCGACGAGGCGCGACTGGCCCAGCAGGCCGGTCGCTGGCGCTCGCGCTCCCGCCGGGTTCATCTGTACCGCCGCCTTCTGCCCATACTCATCGTGGTGCTGGCGGGCGGGGCCCTGACCTGGACCGTGTTCCGCACGGTGATGTCGGGGGTCGAACGCGAGGCGAGCCAGTCGAAGGAGATCCGCCTCGACAATCCCATGTTCCACGGCCAGGACGCGGCGGGCCGGTCCTTCATCATCGGCGCCCAGGGTGCGGTGCGCGATCCGGCGACGGGACGATTCCGGCTCAATGGTCCGGTGCTCAGGCTCAACCTCGGCGGCACCAAGGTGACCGAGATGACCGCCGACGCCGGCATCTACAACGAGCAGGCGCGCAGCGTGACGATCGGGCCGAACGTGCGGATTTCCGACGGCGGATCGGGCTTTGTCCTGACGACGCCGGAGGCCGTGGTCGATACGGCGTCGGGCGTGGTGACGGGCGACAAGGGCGTTCAGGGGCGCGGCCCTCTTGGAACCATCTCGGCAACGTCCTATGCCATCTATGAACAGGGCCAACGGGTCGTGTTCAGGGGCTCTGGCGACAACAAGGTGCAGGGGACCATCAACCCCGCTTCCGGTGAATGACATGAAGACCAGCCACCTCATCCTGACCGGCGCGAGCGTCCTGGCCCTCGGCCTGGGCGGTGCAGCGCTGGCGCAAACTCGTTCCAACGTCAGCAACCAGCCGATCGGCTACGGCGCCGATACGGGCGAGTTGACGAATACGGCGGTGTCGTTGCGTGGCCGGGCCGAGATCACGCAAGGCGACACCCGTCTGCGAGCCAACGCCATCCAGGGCGTGCGTGACGCCTCCGGCGGACTGACGCGGATCGAGGCAACCGGCGAGGTCTATTACGTCACGCCCAATGAGACGATCCGGGGGGACCGGGCGATCTACACCGTATCGAACGCCACCGTTGTGGTGACCGGCGACGTCATCCTGACCCAGGGCCAGAACGTCCTGACGGGCGCCAGCCTGAGCTACAACGTCGATACCGGCGAAGCGCGGGTCGCGGGCGGGACGGCGGCCAACGGCGGCCGGGTGCGCGGGGTCTTCTATCCCGAAGGCGCCAACTAGCTCCTGATGGCCCGCAAGGAACTCTCCGCCCTCAATCTCGAAGACCGCGAGGCCGGCAAGGTCGTCGCGCACGAAGCCGCGCCTGAAAAAGGCCTGAGGGTCCGCAACATCGCCAGGGCCTTCGGCGCGCGTCAGGTCGTCTCCGACGTCTCCCTGACGGTGCAGCGCGGCGAGGTCGCGGGTCTGCTGGGCCCCAACGGCGCCGGCAAGACCACCTGCTTCTACATGATCACCGGCCTGATCCCGGCGGACAGCGGCTCCATCTGGCTGGACGGCGAGGACATCACGGCCCAGCCGATGTACCAGCGCGCCCGCATGGGGCTGGGCTATCTGGCGCAGGAGGCCTCGATCTTTCGCGGCATGACGGTCGAGCAGAACGTCATGGCGGTGGTCGAACTGAACGAGACTGGCAAGGCCATCGAGACCGAGACGACCCGCCTGCTGGAAGAACTGCACATCGACCATCTGCGCCATGCGCCGGCGACCGGTCTGTCGGGCGGCGAACGCCGACGCGTCGAGATTGCACGCTCCCTTGCCGGCAAGCCCAGCTTCATGCTGCTGGACGAGCCCTTCGCCGGTATCGATCCCCTGGCCATCGCCGACATCCGCCAGGTCATCGGCTATCTGGCCGGCGAGGGCATCGGGGTTCTGATTACCGATCATAATGTGCGCGAGACGCTCGACATCATCGACCGCGCCTCGATCATCTCGAACGGCTCGGTCCTGTTCGAAGGCACCGCCGACGAGGTCATTCACGACCCCGAGGTGCGCCGCGTCTATCTCGGCGATCTCTACGGCTGACGCGTAACGGCATCGGTTGGATCTGGCCGTGAACCGTCTCCCGCGCATACGCCGGACGTGCGAAAGCCCGCGTTAACCGGTCGCGTTCATCCTGACAGCAAGGTCCGGGCCACAAAGGCTCGCGGGGGGGCGTTCAGGGTGATTGGTCAGAGGCTCGAGGTTCGGCAGGGGCAGGGGCTGGTCATCACGCCCCAGCTGCAGCAGGCGATCAAGCTGCTGCAATTGTCTAACCAGGAGCTGGACGAATACGTCGAGGCCGAGCTCGAAAAGAACCCGCTGCTGCAGCGCGAGGAGCCGGAGGCCGGCGCGGAGGCTGCGCGCGAGGCGCCGACCGATTCCACCGAGCTGAGCTTCTCAGAGGCCGAGGCGTCGGAGCGGTCCTCGACCGTCGATGCGCGCGAGGACGACGTCTATGGCGACGCGACGCCGGGCGAACGCACCTCCGACCGTCTGTCCGACGAGGCGGCCGAACAACCGGGGCTGTCGGACTGGTCGGCAGCGGGCAAGGGCGGGTCGTTCAATGACGGCGACGGGGGCGAACGCCCGGAACGCCACGACCCCACCCTGTGGGAGCATCTGCAGGAGCAGGCGTCCTCGGCCGGGTTCTCGGCCACGGACCACGCCATCGCCCTGTCGCTGATCGACGGCGTCGACGAGGGCGGCTATCTGCGGGGCGAGCTGGCCGAGATCGCCGACCGTCTGGGCTGCGGCCTTGAGCGGGTCGAGGCGGTGCTGTCGGTCTGCCACGGGTTCGAGCCGACGGGAGTCATGGCGCGGTCGGTGCCGGAATGCCTGAAGGTCCAGCTGGTCGAACGGAACCGGTTCGATCCGGCCATGGGCGCCCTGCTCGACAATCTGGACCTGCTGGCCAAACGCGACCTGTCGGCCTTGCGCAGTGTCTGCGGCGTCGATGCCGAGGATCTGTCGGAGATGATCTCCGAGCTGAAGGCCCTCACGCCCCGGCCCGGCGCGGGTTTCGCCGGCGAGATCGCCCAGACGGTGATCCCCGACGTCCATGTCAGGCCCGATCCGGCCGGCGGCTGGCGGGTGGAGCTGAACTCCGACACCCTGCCGCGGCTGCTCGTCGACAAACGCTACCACGCCTCGGTTTCCGCCGGCGCGCGGACCGAGACGGAGAAGACCTTCGTCGCCGACTGCGCGGCCCAGGCCAACTGGCTGGTCAAGTCTCTCGACCAGCGGGCCAGGACCATCCTGAAGGTCGGGTCCGAGATCGTGCGCCAGCAGGATGCCTTCCTCGCCTTCGGCGTGGAGTTCCTGCGCCCCCTGAATTTGAGAACCGTGGCTGACGCCATCGGCATGCATGAATCGACGGTCAGCCGGGTCACCTCGAACAAATACGTCTCGACCCCGCGCGGCGTGTTCGAGCTGAAATTCTTCTTCACTGCCGCGATCCAGGCGACCGACGGGGGCGCCAGCCACTCCGCCGAGGCCGTGCGTCACCGGATCAAGTCGATGATCGACCACGAAGGTCGCGATGGCGACGTTTTGTCCGACGACCGGATCGTGGAGATCCTCAAGGAAGCCGGCATCGACATCGCCCGCCGCACGGTGGCCAAGTACCGGGAAGCGCTCAGAATTCCGTCGTCGGTCGAGCGCCGGCGCATGCTGAAGACGGGCTGACCGAACAACAAAGCGTGACCGTGAAAACGGTGTTCCCGATTGACACTTTTCGCGGTCGGTCGCGTTCTATCCCTATGCAAGTCCAAGTCAGCGGCAAGCAAGTGGATGTCGGCGAAGCGTTAGGCTCGCGCATCTCCCAGGAACTCGAAGACGGAGTCGGAAAATACTTTGATCGCGGCGGCCAGGACGCCGAGGTCGTGGTGTCCAAGGACGGCTACGGCTTCAAGGTGGACTGTTGGGTCCGCCTCGCGTCCGGGCAATCGCTCGTGACCACAGGCTCGGGCGGCGACGCCCATGCGGCCTTCACCGACAGCCTCGAAAAGCTGGAGAAGAGGGTCCGACGCTACAAGCGTCGGCTCAAGGATCACCACATCGGACCCAAGGGCCTGTCACCCGAGAAGACCGAGATGGCCGCCGCCTCGGTGGCGCGCAGCATGGTGCTGCGCAATCCCGACGATGACGTCGAGGATTCCCTGTTCGAAACGGCCGGCGACGACGACGGACCACCGCCCACGGGCATGGTCATCGCCGAAAGCATTTCGGAAATCCGCACCATCACGGTCGGACGGGCGGTGCTGGAACTCGACATGACCGGCTACCCGGTCGTGCTGTTCAAGAACGCGGCGCACGGCGGCCTGTCAGTCGTCTATCGCCGCCCGGACGGCAATGTTGGGTGGATAGACCCTGAACGCACCGCGTCGCTTAATGGACACGGTTCTGTAAACGGTTCTGGCGCATAAGACTTCCCAGGGGCGCGTGAACCGGATAGACGGCGCGCGCCCCCTCAAGGGGGCCTGCCCACAACCTCGAGTATGAGTCGGGACGATCATGGACATTGGTGAACTGCTGATTCGGGACGGAATCGTCCTGAAGAGCGGCGCGTCATCGAAGCGGCAGGCCTTGCATGTGCTGGCCTCCGCTGCGGCCCAGGCCATGGGCCTGGACGAGATTCGCGTCTTCGACGCATTGATGGAGCGCGAGGCGCTGGGCTCGACCGGTCTGGGTTCCGGCGTGGCGGTCCCGCATGCGCGCCTCGCCGGTCTGGACCGCGTCAAGGCGGTGTTCGTGCGCCTGGACACCCCCGTCGCGTATGACTCGGTGGACGATCGCCCGGTCGATCTGATGTTCGCCCTGTTCGCGCCGCCGCGCGACGGCGCTGAACATCTGCGCGCCCTCGCGGCGGTCTCACGGGCGATGCGCTCACCGGAGCTGCGCGAACAACTGCGTCAGGCCCGGACCGAGGACGCGATCCACGCCCTGTTCGTGCGCGACGCCAACGTGCCGGCGACGGCGGCCTGACGTCCAACCGTTCATCCCGGCCTTCGCCGGCGTGCACGGTGATGGCGCCTAGTGCACCGAAACCGGCGCGAATTCGTGCGCCACGGCGGCGGCGAAGGCTGCCTCGCGATCCATCATGACCGCCAGCCGCTCACCGTCCGCACCGTGCACGGCATAGAGGGTTTGATCGGGATCGATGACCAGCCCGCTGGCGTCTTCCAGGGGCGCGTCGGAGATCGCATCCGCCATCACGTCAGCGGCGGTGATCTCGCGCACGTAAACGAGGTCGGGCGCGCCCAGGCCGGCGAAATCCTTGTTGTTCATCATCGGCGTCATAAAGACCGCCTCCTTTTCAATTAGACAACGCCCGGATGCGCTGCGAGTTCGCAGGCGCGTCATGGCGACCGTTTTCGGTTGAGATCAGCCGACGCTGATCGGGATTCGACGGACCGGTTCGACGTTCTCGGGCCGGAGCAGATCGACGTGCAGCAGGCCGTGCTCCAGCCGGGCGCCCTCGACCTCCAGACCGTCGGCGAGGACGAAGCTGCGGACGAAGCCGCGCGCGGCGATGCCGCGATGCAGAAAGGCCTGGTCCGGCGAGGCGCCTTCGCGCTTGCCGGCGATGGTCAGCTGGCGGCCTTCCATGGTGATCGCCAGGTCGTCGGGCGAAAAGCCGGCCACGGCCAGCGAGATGCGCACCGCGTTGTCGCCCCGCTGTTCGACATTGTAGGGCGGATAGCTCTCGGCCGCGGCCTTGGCGGCGCGGTCGATCAGGGCGCGGGTCTGGTCGAAGCCCAGAAGGAAGGGGCTGTCGAACAGCACGGTTCGGGTCGTCATGGTTCAGTCCTCGACAAGCGACTGCGGCCTTGATGCCCCCCGGGATCGGCGAGGCGTCGGCCGTGATCCGATATGGGCAGGCGCGGCAGAGTGAGCAAGTCCACGCGGGATCTGACTACTGTTCCGTACCCGACCGCCACAGGTTCCGGGTCAGGGGCTCGATCAGATAGGACAGGGCGGTGCGCTTGCGCAGCAACACCACGACCTCGACCGGAAAGCCCGGACGAATCTCGCTGGCCGCGCGTCCCAGTCGCTCCATCTCGGCCGGGGGCACGGAAATCTCCGCGCGATAGTGGCGGACGCCGCTCTGTTGGTTGGTGAAGGTGTCGGGCGAGAGCCGGGTGACCCGGCCATGGATGATCGGCGGGTCGCGCTCGCGAAGACCGGGGAACTTGACTTCCGTGTCCAGACCGACACGGACGTTGTCGATGTCGGCTGGATTGATCTCGGCCACGATGACCTGCGCTGCGGCGTCGGGCACGACTTCCATCAGCACCTGGCCGGCCTGGATCACCCCGCCCTGGGTGAAGACGGCCAGGCCCACGACCTCGCCGGTCGCCGGGCTCCGGATCCGGCTGCGCTCGATCTGATCGCGCAACGAGGAAAGCCGCGGCTGGGTCTCGTTCAACTGAACCTCTATGGCGCGCAGCTGATCGGAGACGTCCTCGTTCATGCCGGTGGTGATGGTCAGCATCTGCAGCCGGGTCTCGCCGATCTGCTGCCGGGTGCCGGCGACCTCGGCCCGCAGCGAGCCGAGCTGGCCGTTGAGGCCGGCGGCGTCACGTTCCAGTGCGCGGACGCGGGTCTGGGGCGCATAGCCCTGGGCCGCCAGGGAGCGCAGACCGTCCAGCTCCTCGGCGATCAGCCGGCTCTGTTCGATGTTGGATTCGATCTGGCGCTGATAGCCCTGGATCCGCTCCTCCAGCTGGCCGATGCGCTGGCGCAGCACCCCGACCTCGGTCGAGCGGCCGGCGCTGCGGGCGCCGTACTGCAGCCGTTGCAGGCGCATGGCCTCGTCGGCCAGGGCGCGGTCTTCGGGCGACAGATTGGCGAACTCTGCGGGAACGGGAATGACGGCCAGCTTGTCGCGCTCGGCGATCAGGCGGGCGCGCTGCGCCGCCAGGGCATAGACCTGTCCGGACAGGCCCCGCTCGGCGGCGGTCAGTTCGCCGGTCGACAGTTCGACCAGGACCTGGCCCTGCTGGACCTTGTCGCCCTCGGCGACGTGCAGGGCGGTCACCGTGCCGCCTTCGCGATGCTGGACCGCCTGGCGGTTGCCGGTCACGGCGACCTGACCGGGTGCGTAGGCGCCCGAATCGAGCGGGGCGATGGCCGCCCAGCCCAGGAACAGGACGAAGAAGAGGGCGATGATGACGCCGCCGAGGATCAGTTCGCGACGCGGCGACGCGGTCTGGGGCTCGACGTGGCCGGGCTCCGGGAAGGCTGCCGATGTAGGAGACCGGAGGCTCATCCCGCCTTGACCTCGTGCAGGCCGCCGGGACGCGGACCGCGCAGGCGGGCCAGGACGTCTTCCCTCGGCCCTTCGGCCTGAACCATGCCGTCGCGCAGCGCCAGCAGGCGGTCGGCCCTGGCCAGGACGCCCGCGCGGTGGGCGACCAGGACCACGGCGGCGCCGCGGGAGGCGGCGGCCTCGACGGCGGCGATCAAGGCGTTTTCGCCGTCCTGGTCGACGCTGGCGTTCGGCTCGTCCAGCACCAGCAGAACCGGGTCGCCATAGAGGGCGCGGGCCAGGCCGATGCGTTGGGATTGCCCCGCCGACAGGCCAGATCCCTGCGGTCCCAGAACGGTGTCATAACCATTGGGCAGGCGCTGGATCAGGTCGTGCACGCCGGCCGCCTGGGCCGCGCGGACGGCGGCGGCGTCGACCTCGGCCGACGGATCGGCGAAGCGCGAGATGTTCTCCTTGACCGTGCCCGCAAACAGGGTCGGGCTCTGCGGCAGATAGCCGATGTGGCGGGCGAGGCTGTCGGAGTCGCGCGCGCCATAGTCCGCGCCGTCCAACCGGATCGAGCCGGTATCGGGCGACAGGGCGCCGGCCATGACCCGGGCGAGGGTCGTCTTGCCCGATCCGCTGGCCCCGATGATGCCCAGCACCTGACCCGGTTCGACGGCCACGGTAACAGTGCGAAGCTGGGGGGTCTCCGCGCCCGGCAGACGGACGCCGACCCCTTCAACCGAGACGCGGCCTGTCGGGGCGGGCAGGGCGGTGCGCGGCTGGCCGTGGCCGGCGGTCTTGATGAACAGGTCGATCAGGCTCTTCCAGCTGGTCCGGGCCTGGACCAGGCTCGGCCAGGCCCCGACCAGCTGTTCGATCGGCATGACCGCGCGGCTGAGCAGGACCGAGGATGCGATGATCGCACCGGGCGACATCTGTCCCCTGACCACCAGGAAGGCGGCCAGGCCGAGAGCCGCCGACTGCAGCGCCAGACGCACGAATTTGATCGCACCGGAATAACGGCCGCCCGTCAGCTGGGCCTCGGCCTGGGCGTCGGTGGCGGTGCGGCGCCCCTCCATCTGGCGAGCGATGATGGCGCGGCGCATGCCCATCGCCTGGACCACCTCGGACTCGCCGGACAGGGCCTCCTGGGCGGCGTAGGCGGCGTTGCCGGCGCGACTGGCGCGGCCCAGACGCGGACGGGTGTCGCGCTCGTTCAGCCAGGCCAGGAGCGCGAGCACGATCCCGCCGACCAGGGTCAGCACGCCGATGGACGGGTGCAGCAGGAAACAGCAGGCGAGGTAGATCGGCGTCCACGGCGCGTCGAACAGGGCCAGCGCTCCCTGACCCGACACGGCGCCGCGCAGGGCGTCGAAGTCGCGCAGGGCCTGAACTCCCTGGGTCCGCCCGCCCGCCTCGGTCACCCGCGCCAGGATGGTACCGGCCAGATCGCGATCCAGCTGGATTCCCGCACGGATCAGGATGCGGGTCCGCAACCAGTCCAGCGCCGCCAGCGACCCGAGCGCCAGGACGGCCACGGCGCTGACCAGCACCAGGGTCGTCAGCCCGGCGGTCGGAACCACCCGGTCATAGACCTGCATCATGTAAAGGGTCGGGGTCAGGTAGAGCAGATTGACCAGGGCGCTGAACGCCGCCGCCCCGATGAAATGGACACGGCACTGCCTCAGCGCCGCAAACAGCGGCTCTGAACCGGGACGTTTGCCGAGAAAGGCGTCCAGCACGGGTCGATCGAGCTCCTTGGCCTGCCGCTGCGACCGCGCAATGCCAGTCTGAGCTATAGGGCCTAACGTCCGCACGACAAAGGCGATGCTCCGTGGGGACGAACTTGGTGGACCGGAAAGGCGAAGCGGGCCGACAACCGCGGGCGCGAACTGGAAGACATGCAGGGCTGACCCTGGCTAATCGTCAGACAAATGAAGGGGCGGCGCTCCCCCACCGCCCCGTTTCCACGATAAGGCTGAACCCATGACCGACACCCTGGACCTGTCCCACTGGATCAATGGCGAGAAGGTCAACGCCGACCGGCCGGGCGAAAGCCATAACCCGTCCAACACCAACGAGATCGTCGCCCGGACGCCCAAGGGCGGCGCCGGCGAGGTCGATGCCGCCGTCGCCGCCGCCAAGGCCGCCTTCCCCGGCTGGTCCGAGGCCTCGCCCGAGGTTCGGTCCGACATCCTGGACCGCGCGTCCAACATCCTGATGGATCGTCGCGAACAGGTCGGCCGGTTGCTGTCGCGCGAGGAGGGCAAGACCCTGCCCGAGGGCATAGGCGAGACAGCCCGCGCCGCCCGGATTCTGAGATATTTCGCCGGCGAGGCTCTGCGGGTTCACGGCCAGAACCTGATGTCGGTCCGGCCGGGTGTGGAGATCCAGACCTATCGCCAGGCTGTCGGGGTGTTCGGCCTGATCACCCCGTGGAACTTCCCCATCGCCATCCCGGCCTGGAAGATCGCTCCGGCCATCGCCTTCGGCAACACGGTCGTGATCAAGCCGGCCGGCCCGACGCCTGCGACGGCCGAGGTCCTGATCGCCATCCTGCATGAGGCCGGCCTGCCCAGGGGCGTGGTCAACATGGTCATCGGCGACGGAGCCGTCGGCCGGGCCATCGTGGCGCATCGTGACGTCGACGGCCTCAGCTTCACCGGCTCGCAGACGGTCGGCGCGGGGGTCGGCAAGGGCGCGATGGAGCGCCAGGCGCGGGTGCAGCTCGAGATGGGCGGCAAGAACCCGCTGATCGTGCTCGACGATGCGGATCTGGAGCGCGCCGTGGCCATCGCCCTGGACGGCTCCTTCTTCGCCACGGGCCAGCGCTGCACGGCGTCGAGCCGGTTGATCGTCCAGGACGGCATCCACGACCGATTCGTCGCCGCGCTGGGCGAGAAGGTTCGGGCGCTCAAGGTCGGCGACGCGCTGGATCCGACGACCCAGATCGGGCCGGCCGTGTCCGAGAGCCAGATGCAAATCTCCTACAGGTACATCGACATCGCCCGCTCGGCCGGCGGCCGGATCGTCACCGGCGGCGATCGGCTGAGCCTCGAAAATCCCGGCTGGTACGTTCAGCCGACCCTGATCGCCGACACGGATGCGACGTCCCGGATCAACAACGAGGAGGTCTTCGGCCCCGTCGCCTCGACCATCCGCGTCAAGGATTACGAAGAGGCCCTGGCCATCGCCAACGGTGTCGAGTTCGGCCTGTCGGCGGGGATCGCCACAACCTCGCTGAAATACGCCCGCGACTTCCAGCGTCGGGCCAGGGCGGGGATGGTGATGGTCAACCTGGCCACCGCCGGCGTCGATTATCACGTCGGCTTCGGCGGCTCCAAGAAGTCCAGCTATGGCGCGCGCGAACAGGGCTTCGCTGCGGCCGAGTTCTTCACCCAGCATAAGACCGCCTACAGCTGGAGCTGAACGTGACGGGCGAGCCGGAACTTGTGTGGGACGTCCAGGCCCAGCTGGGGAGGGGCCGGGATGGTGCGCCCGCGAACGCCGACTGTTGTCCCGCCGGGGTTAACCCGAACGAACAAGGGGCTAGCAGTTTCCTGCTAGCCCCTTGGGAAATTGGTGGAGCTTAGCGGAGTCGAACCGCTGACCTCTTGCATGCCATGCAAGCGCTCTACCAGCTGAGCTAAAGCCCCAGACCTCAAGACGCTAGGTCTTTCGGTTGGTCCGCCGGGTCTGGTGTGGCCCCCGGCGAGGCGGCGGAACCTATGTCGGGTCGTTTTTCAGATCAACCCGGTTCCACATTTTATTTTCGACTTTCGCGAAGGCCCGGGGACGGACCGAAATCCGCCCCCGAAATCCTTTGGAAAACAGGCCTCAGGCCGACCTAGTGATCGTCGTCCTTGCTGCCCTTGGCGATGTCGCCGTCGAAGGCGTCGTCGTCTTCGTCCTCGATGAAGGGAACGGAGTCGTCGTCATCGTCGTCGTCGGCCAGGACGTCGTCGTCGCCATCGGTCGTGCCCATGCCGGCTTCTTCGGACGGATCTGCGGTCGTGTCGTCCTCGTCGTTGGGCGTCAGGATCGGCTCGTGGCCTTCCTGGTCGATCTCGGGGGTGACGACTTCCTCTTCTTCATCGTCGTCGTCGGTCGGCTTCTTCTCGACGACCTGATCTTCGGCGTCGTCGGCGGCATAGCCGCCCGGACGGCCGCGACGGCTGCGCAGCTTGATCGCTTCTTCGGGATCGAACTCGTGCTCGCACTTCGGGCAGTGCGCCGGGCGACGGCCCAGGTCGTAGAATTTGGCCTGGCAGTTCGGGCAGACCTGCTTGGCGCCAAGTTTGGGATCGGCCACGGGTGATGGAGACCTTTGGATGGAGGAGGGGATTTCGGCCGCGTCCCTTGCCACCATGGGGGCCCGCTGTCAAAAGCCGTCTTTGGCGTGGCCGTGGTCCGCTCCCTCCCACATTGCATCCTGCGGAGCCTCCGTGGCCTCCAACGCCCCCCATCTGACCGCGCGTCCCGGCCATCCCTTGCTAGGGACCGTGCGCGCCCCCGGCGACAAATCCATCTCTCACCGCTCGATGATCCTGGGCGCCATGGCGACTGGCGTGACCGAGGTCGAGGGCCTGCTGGAAGGCGACGATGTCCTGGCTACGGCGCGGGCCGTCGAAGCCTTCGGCGCGACGGTCGAGCGGCCGGGCGAAGGACGCTGGCGCATCACCGGCCAAGGCGGCTTCCTGACCCCGGCCGGCGTCATCGACTGTGGCAATGCCGGCACCGGCGTGCGGTTGTTGATGGGAGCGGCGGCCGGATATCCGATCGCGGCCACCTTCGACGGCGACGGTTCGCTGCGGTCGCGGCCGATGGGCCGCGTCACCGACCACCTGACCCGGATGGGCGCGCGCTTCTCCTGGAGCGGCAAGCCGGGCCTGTTACCGGCGACCCTGACCGGCGGAACGCTCCACGCCATCGACCACGTCCAGACCGTCGCCTCGGCCCAGGTGAAGTCGGCCATCCTGCTGGCCGGCCTGAACGCGGACGGCGTCACCTCGGTGACCGAGCCGGAGAAGAGCCGCGACCACACCGAGCGGATGCTGCGGGCCTTCGGGGCGACCGTCGATGTCGAGGACAATGCCGAGGGCTGGGTCATTCGTCTCAAAGGCGGCCAGCCCCTGACGGGGACCACCGTCTCCGTGCCGGGCGATCCGTCCTCGGCCGCCTTCCCTTTGGCGGCGGGGCTGATCGTTCCGGGATCGGAAGTGACCGTTAAGGCGGTCATGCTGAACCCGCTCCGCACCGGCCTGTTCGACACCTGGGTCGAGATGGGCGCGGACCTGACCATCGCCAACCGCCGCGTCTCGGGCGGAGAGGAGGTCGGCGACATCACCGCGCGTCACTCTGCGCTGAAGGGCGTCATCGTGCCGGAGAGCCGCGCCGCCTCGATGATCGACGAATATCCGATCCTGGCCGCCACCGCTGCTTTCGCAACGGGCCGGACCGTCATGCGCGGCGTCGGCGAGATGCGGGTCAAGGAAAGCGACCGCATCCGCCTGATGGTCGACGGACTGCGCGCCTGCGGCGTCGCCGTGGAGGAAGAACCCGAGGGTTTCATCGTCGCCGGCGGACCGGCTCCGGGCGGGGCGACGGTCCACACCGCCCACGATCACCGCATCGCCATGAGCCATCTGGTGCTCGGCCTCGCCGCCGCGAACCCCGTCACGGTCGATGAGCCCGACATGATCGCCACCTCCTTCCCCGGCTTTGTCGAGATGATGCAGGGGCTTGGCGGCGACGTCGGGTGACACAGCGTCCACTGGCGTCGAGCGTCGGTCTGTGCTTCGTCACACCGGAATGAGCAATCCGTTCGTCATCGCCGTCGACGGGCCCGCCGCCTCGGGCAAGGGGACGATCGCCTCGCGTCTGGCGCGCGAGTATGGCCTGCCGTTCCTCGACACGGGCCTGCTGTACCGCGCCGTGGGTCTGGACGTGCTGACCGGTGGAGGCGACCTCGGCGACGCCAGGGCGGCGGAGGCCGCAGCCCGCGCCCTCGACGCCGGGCGGCTTTCGGACGATGCGGCCCTGACCAGCGGAGACGCCGGCGAGGCCGCCAGCCGGGTCGCGGGCTTCCCCGGCGTCCGCGCGGCCCTGCTGGATCTGCAACAGGCCTTCGCGCGTCAGGCAGGCGGCGCCGTGCTGGATGGCCGCGACATCGGCACGGTCATCGCCCCGGAAGCCCAGTCCAAACTGTTCGTCACCGCCACGCCCGAAACCCGCGCGCGACGCCGCTGGCTGCAGCTGAACGGTCGCGGCGATCCCATCACCTACGAGGCCATGCTGGCCGATATCCAGCGTCGCGACGAACGCGACGCCGGCCGCGGCTCGGCCCCCATGGTCCAGGCCGGGGACGCGGTCTTGCTGGATACGACCGATATGGATATAGAGGCGGCCTTCGATGCGGCCCGCCGTATCGTCGAGGCGGCGCGAGCGAAACACGGCCTCTAGGCTCGTTTCGCAAATCCAGCGCTCCGTCCTCGGCTTCCGCGGGCGCTCTGGTTCAGCTGAGCCTCGCGTCCCACGACCGACTTCCCATTCCAACTTTCACCTCGCGCGGGGCCGTTCGGTCGCGCGCCACAGCCCTATCGGAAACACCAGAGCTTCATGTCTGATACCCTCAACCCCACCCGCGACGACTTCTCCGCCCTGCTCGACGAGCAGCTGCAAGGCCGCGACCTCGGCGAAGGCCAGGTCGTTCACGGCCGCGTCGTCGGCATCGAAAAAGACATCATCATCATCGACGTCGGTCTGAAGACCGAAGGTCGCATCCCCGCCCGCGAGTTCGGTCAGGGCGAAGGCGCCGTCATCCCCAAGATCGGCGATGACGTCGAGGTCTACCTGGAGCGCGTCGAGAACGCCCTGGGCGAGGCCGTCATCAGCCGCGACAAGGCCCGTCGCGAAGAGGCCTGGACCCGTCTGGAAGTGGTCTTCGCCGAAGGTCACCCGGTCAACGGGGCCATCGTCGGTCGCGTCAAGGGCGGCTTCACCGTCGACCTGGGCGGCGCCTCGGCCTTCCTGCCCGGCTCGCAGGTCGACATCCGCCCGGTGCGCGACGTCGGCCCGCTGATGGGCAAGGAACAGCCGTTCCAGATCCTCAAGATGGACCGCCCGCGCGGCAACATCGTCGTCTCGCGTCGTGCGATCCTGGAAGAAGCCCGCGCCGAACAGCGCACCGAGCTGGTCGGCCAGCTGCAAGAGGGTGAAGTCCGCGACGGCGTCGTCAAGAACATCACCGACTACGGCGCCTTCGTGGACCTGGGTGGCATCGACGGCCTGCTGCACGTCACCGACATGAGCTGGAAGCGCGTCTCCCACCCGTCGCAGGTGCTCGCCGTCGGCGACACCGTCCAGGTCCAGATCGTCAAGATCAACCCGGACACCCAGCGCATCAGCCTCGGCATGAAGCAGCTGCAGTCCGATCCGTGGGACGGCGTCGAAGCCAAATACCCGCCGGGCGCCAAATACACCGGCCGCATTACCAACATCACCGACTACGGCGCGTTTGTTGAGCTGGAAGCCGGCGTCGAGGGCCTGGTCCACGTCTCGGAAATGTCCTGGACCAAGAAGAACGTCCACCCCGGCAAGATCGTCTCGACCTCGCAGGAAGTCGACGTCGTGGTTCTGGATGTCGACGCCTCCAAGCGCCGCATCTCGCTGGGCCTCAAGCAGGCCCAGGACAATCCGTGGGATGCCTTCGTCGCCGCCAACCCGATCGGTTCGACCGTCGAGGGCGAGGTCAAGAACGCCACCGAGTTCGGCCTGTTCATCGGCCTGGACAACGACATCGACGGCATGGTGCACCTGTCCGACCTCGACTGGTCGGTCTCGGGTGAGGAAGCCATCCAGCGCTACCGCAAGGGCGAGATGGTCAAGGCCAAGGTCCTGGACGTCGACGTCGAGAAGGAACGCGTCTCGCTCGGCATCAAGCAGCTGGGCGGCGATCCCGTCGGCGAAGGCGACACCTACAAGAAGGGCCAGACCGTCACCCTGACCGTCACGTCCATCGAGTCGGGCGGCATCGAAGTGAAGTTCGGCGAAGACGACGCGCCGGTCTCCTCCTTCGTGCGCAAGTCGGACATCAGCCGCGACCGCAACGAGCAGCGCCCCGAGCGCTACGCCGTCGGCGACCGCGTCGACGCCCAGATCACGGGCATCGACAAGGCCACGCGCCGTGTCTCGGTCTCGATCAAGGCCCTGGAAATGGCCGACGAGAAGGAAGCCATCGATCAGTTCGGGTCCTCGGACTCGGGCGCCTCGCTGGGCGACATCCTCGGCGCGGCCCTGCGCGAGAAGGCCGGCAAGGAGTAATCCTTCCGATCTGATCGGGCGTCAGGCTCAACAGGAATGAAGGGCGGCCGGAGCGATCCGGCCGCCTTTTTTCGTGCGTGTTCGCGCCGGCCGAAATGCCGTGTCGCAAGCGGTTGCAACGCGATCTGGCGAGGTTGTCCTTGTACGGTTGTCGACTTTTAATGATCTTCCCTGACGGAAACTGACAATCAGGCCTTTTTCGCTCGCCGGGCGAAGGCTAGGGTGTCCCGGCAACCCGATTGAAGTTGCACCCAATTTGCTCGGTGTGAGCAGGAAAGGGCGAGGGCCTGGCGATGATTAAGTCTGAGCTCATCGAGAAGCTGGCGGCTGAGAACACGCATCTGACCCACGCCGAGGTCGAGCGCGTGGTCAATGTCGTGCTCGGACGCATGACCGAGGCCATGGCCGAGGGAGGCCGTGTCGAGCTTCGCGGCTTCGGGGCATTCTCGGTTCGCGCCCGGCCCGCCCGGGCCGGACGCAACCCGCGAACCGGCGAGACCGTGGACGTTCCCGCCAAGTCGGTCCCGTTCTTCAAGAGCGGCAAGGAGCTGCGCGAGCGGCTCAATGCATCCGGGGACGACTGAGCCCGGTCTGTCACGAGCACGCCCGACGAAACTGAAGGGGAGACGCTGTGAGCTTGCTGAGCGAGTTCAAGGAGTTCGCCGCACGCGGCAACGTCATCGACCTGGCGGTCGGCGTCATCATCGGCGCCTCCTTTGGCAAGATCGTCACCAGTCTGGTCGAACAGGTCGTGATGCCCCCGATCGGCCTGTTGCTCGGCCGGGTCGATTTCTCCGAACTGAAATGGGTGCTGGCGCCCGAAAACCCGGCCACGGAAGCGGTCGAGGAGGTCGCCATCCAGTATGGCGCCTTCATCAACACCTTGATCCAGTTCGTGATCGTAGCCTTCGTGGTCTTCCTGGTGGTCAAGGGCATCAACCGGATGCGCCGCGCCGAGGCGGCCGCCCCCGAACCGGCGACGCCGCCCGCCCCGACCCCGACCGAGGCCCTGCTGGCCGAAATCCGAGACGAACTGAAGGCGCGGAAGTAGGTTCGGGCAGTAGCGAGGTTGAGCGGAGTCTGGAGACGGTCAGCAGCTATCGCGGTCTGGCAGCGCGCGATGGACCTGGCGGTCCTCCTCTGTGACCTGACCCGCATTTTTCCAGAGCGCGAGCAATTCGGGCTGACGTCTCAAGCGCGACGGGCGTCCGTCTCGGTCGCCGCCGACATCGCCTGCCTGCTGCCTGCAGCCTTTCTCAGGCCGCCCGCCGCTCTTCCCCGGTCACTGGCACAGGTCTCAAACAGATGCCGTAGTCGCCGTCGAAGGGCGTCGGTGACCAGGTGTCGACGCCTGGCGTATCCGGGTCGAACTTCACATGACAATGCCCCCAGCCGCCCTCGCGTCGTGCTGAATCCGCAAGCGGGCCGAGGCGGCGCAGCAGGTCCGGGTTGACCGTCTGTATGCGGAGCTTCGCCGCGCCGAGGCTGCGGGTATTGGCCAGCAGCGCCTGCATCAGGGCCGGAATGGCGCGGGGTTCGTCCTCCAGGGCCATCAGATCGATGATCTCCAGCATCGGCGGCTCGATCGGATTGCCCTTGGACATCATCGCCATGGCATAGCCGCCGATGGCCTTGCCGCGATTGAAGGCCAGCAGCAGGGGGCGCAGGGTCAGGTCGGGGTCCGACAGCCGCCAGCGCAGCATGGCCGGGCTGCGGTCAGAAATCATCCGGCCCTCGGTCCTCAGGGCTTCCCAGAAATCCGCATAGCGCGACCGGTCCGCCAGATCGGTCAGGACGGTCACGCCCGTCGGCAGGTCGAGGGCGTCGGGATCGCGCAGGCGTGGGTTCAGCAGTCGCTCGTGTCGAGCCTGCGTCAGACGCGGGGCGTGGCGGTCGATCTCGCGCCACATCCGTCCGCCGGCGCAGGCCAGGGCGTCGACCCGCCAGGACAGTTTCACATCGTGCGTTTCCGGCGGCCAGGCGACCATGCCGTGGCGGCTGTAGAGCGGGCTGGACGCCGGATTGGCGTTGAAGGTGTAGCGGGCGAACAGGTTCCTCTGGCCCGCGAAGGCGGCCAGCAGTTTCCGGCTGTTGCCACGTGCCCGTGGCGTGACGATGATCGAGAATGCCGTGGCGCCGTGGATCGTCCGGTCGCCTTGGTGGAAACGCTGGACGAAATTGCCCGTGAAGCCGCAGGCCTCGCCGGTGTCGGACTCCAGCAGCCAGCCGGCCGGCGCGTTCGTCTCCTGCAGCGCCGGATTGCTCGCCAGCCAGACCCAGCCGGCTTCCGAGCGCTTGGGCCAGCCCACGGAATGGTGCAGGGCGTTGACGGCGTCGTGGTCCCTCGTGTCGATGGGTCGAACTGAAAAACTCATTGGTCTGGTTCCAGAGCGATACAGGCCGCCCCCTCCACCGGACGTCCCTGCACGAGGCAGGCCAACAAGGACATGCTTGAGTAGAGCGGGCAGGGAATCTTCCCGCCGGAGCGATTCCGGTTTGACTCCGGCGACGGCGGAACAAATAATGAACATGGAGTTTTCTATCGCCATGTCCGCCCGTCCGTCGCCAGAGCCAGAAGCCGTCCCGCCGCCCCTTTCGCGACTCTCCGAAGGGCTGGAGGAGGTGTGCGCGGGCGGTATCCGCGACATGGCGGCGGCCCTGGCCTTCACCCTCGGCCGGGCCGTGGTCGGCGAAGGGCGGGGCGTTGTCATGAGCGCCACCCGGGCGTGGCTGGGTGAGAACGGACGGCCCTATGGTCCCGGCCTGGCGGGCTTTCGGACGCGCGACGCCTTCGTCCTGATCGAGACCCGGACGGAGGCGCTGGCCCTGTGGGCCATGGAACAGGCGCTGCGGTCCGGCGGCGCCGCCCTGGTGATCGGCACGGTCGATGGAGCCGAACTGGCCCAGACCCGGCGGCTGGAATTCGCCGCCCGCGACGGGGGTTGTTCCGGCCTTCTGCTGCGCGCCCGCTCCGGCGACCTCAGCGCCGCGCGTCGGCGCTGGCGCATCACAACTCTTGCGGGCAATGGCGACGCCTTCGACGACCGCGCGCCGGGGCGGATGACGATCCGTGCCGAAATGACCCGCAGCCGGATGGAGCGACCGGGCGTCTGGATGCTGGAGCAGGATGATGAGACGCATCGTCTCCGTCTGGCTGATCGACTGGCCGGTGACGGTCTGGACCCGATCGGCCGGACCCAATACGCCTGAGTCTTCCCGGCCTGACCCGTTCGCGGCCGGGGCAGGTCCGCTGGCCCTGATCCTGCGCACGGCGCGGGGGGCGGTGATCCATGCCCTGAACCCGGCCGCCCGGACCCTGAACCTGTCGCGCGGCCAGACCCAGGCCGACGCCCTCGCCATGGTCCCGCATCTGGTCTGTCATCCCGCCGATCCCGCCGCGGACCTGCGCGCGCTGGAGGCCCTGGCCTTCTGGGGCGAGCGCTGGTCTCCGGCCGTCACCGTCGATCCCTCGGAAGGCGGGCTGGAGGGGCTGTTCCTCGACCTGACCGGCGCGACCCATCTGTTCGGCGGCGAGGACGGGGCGATCGACCGCATCGAGCAGCGTCTGGCCGAGGCCGGCATCCGCGCCCGCGCCGCCATGGCCCCGTCTCCCGGCGCGGCCTGGGCCCTGGCGCGCTGGGGCAATGCGACCCGCATCGCCTCCGACGCGGACGTGCGCGAGGCTCTGGCCCCCTTGCCGGTCGACTCCCTGCGCATCGACGACGCGGCCCTGAAACAGACGCGGCGGTTCGGGCTGAAGCGGATCGGTGATCTCTATCCCATGCCGCGCGCAGGTCTGGCCCGCCGCTTCCGCGACGGCGCCGGGGTCGGTCTGGTCCGCCGTCTGGATCAGGCCCTGGGCGCCACGGCCGAGGCCCTGATCCCCACCCGCGCCCCGCCTCGCTACCGCGGGTGGGAAGCCTATGCCGATCCCCTGACCGACACGGCCGGGATCGAGGCGCGCCTGCCCGGGCTCGCCGAAAGCCTGGCCCGGACCATGGAGAGCGACGGGCAGGGGGCGAGGGCCCTGACCCTGACCGCCTTCCGTGTCGACGGCCGGGCCAGCGCCGTCTCGGTGCGCATGGGGCGGGCGCTGCGTGATGTCTCCATCTGGATGCGGCTGTTCCGCGAGACGGGGATCGAGCGGATCGACCCCGGCTTCGGCATCGACGCCCTGATGCTCACTGCCGACCTGACCGAGCCCATGGTCGCGCTCCAGGTCTCTATGGGCGAGGAGCAGCAGGCGCGTCACGCCGAGGGCATGGCCGCCCTGATCGACCGGCTGTCGGCGCGTCTGGGCGAGGCCTCGGTGCGGGTCGCGACGCCTCAGGGGTCGTGGATGCCGGAGCGGGCCGAACGCTGGGCGCCGGCCCTGACGTCCGCCCCGGTCAGGGACAGGCACGATCCCGGCCGGGCCCGTCCCCTGCTGTTGCTCGACCCGCCCGAGCCGGTTGAGACCCTCGCCGACCTGCCCGACGGCGCCCCGGCCCGGTTCACCTGGCGGCGCGTGACCCGCCGCGTGACCCGCGCTGACGGCCCCGAACGCCTGTCGCCCGAATGGTGGCGTCCCCGCCCGGACGGCCGCCAGTCCCGCACCCGCGACTACTACCGCATCGAGGACGATCAGGGCCTGCGCTACTGGCTGTTCCGCGAAGGCCTCTACGGCGCGGAATACACCGGCGCGAAGGACGAGCGCGCCCCCTCATGGTGGATGCACGGGATGTTCCCGTGACGGGCCGGCCCCACCCCGACTGGAACGGCGAGTACGCCGAGCTCGGCGCCATGACCAACTTCAGCTTCCTCGAGGGCGCCTCCCATCCGGGGGAGATGACGATGCAGGCGAAAGCCCTGGGCCTCGCTGCCGTCGGCGTCGCCGACCGCAACACCCTGGCCGGAATGGTCCGTGCCCTGATGGGGGCCGAGGACCATGCCATCCGTCTGGTCGTCGGGGTCCGGCTGGGCTTTCTCGACGGGACTGAACTGATCGTCTTCCCCCGCGACCGCGCCGCCTACGGCCGCCTGTGCCGCCTGCTGACCCTGGGCAAGAGCGAGGTGCTGGACGGGCCTTCGACCAATGTCGTCCCTCTGCGACCGGATGTCGTCGTGGACGGCGAGCCGCATGAGCCCGCCCCCGACCGCACCGCCAAGGGCGAGACCCGGCTGACCTTCGAACAGGCCGCGGCCCACGGCGAGGGGATGATCGCCCTCGCCGTCGCGCCCGAGGCTCCCGACACGGCGTTCGAGTCCCGCCTCCTGACGTGGCGCAAGGCGTGGCCCGACATCCTCTATCTGGCCGCCCAGCCCCTGTGGCGCGGCGACGACCGGGCGCGTCTGAACCGGCTGGCGGCGATGGCGACCCGGACCGGCGCCCCGATGATCGCCACCAATGCGGCCCTGTACCACCACCCCGACCGGCGCCCGCTTCAGGACGTCCTGACCTGCATCCGCGAGGGGATGACCATCGACGCCGCCGGCCTGCGCCTCCAGGCCAATGCCGAACGCCATCTGAAGCCCGCCTCCGAAATGAGCCGCCTGTTCAAAGGCCACGAGGCGGCGCTGGAGCGGACCATGGAGGTCGTGCGGGCCTGCACCTTCTCCCTGCGTGAGCTCAGCTATCAGTACCCGGACGAACCTGTGCCGGGGGGCTGGTCGCCGCAGGGTTGGCTGATCCGCCTGACCTGCAGGGGCGCCCGCGAAAAATGGCCCCGGGAAAACGGGCCGGTTCCGACCTCCGTGGTCAAGACGATCCGCAAGGAACTCCGTCTGGTCCGGGAAAGGAAATACGCGCCCTATTTCCTCACCGTCCACGAGATCGTCGCCTGGGCGCGGCATCCCGATCGCGACATTCTCTGTCAGGGACGGGGCTCCGCGGCCAACTCCGTCATCTGTTTCTGCCTCGGCATCACGAACGTCGATCCCACCGCTCAGGACATGCTGATCGAGCGGTTCATCTCGTCCGAACGCTCCGAGCCGCCTGACATCGACGTCGATTTCGAACACGAACGGCGCGAGCTGGTCATGCAGCATGTCTATGACCGCTACGGCCGCGACCGGGCCGGCATCGTGGCGACCATCATCCACTACCGGCCGCGCTCCGCCATCCGCGACGTCGGCAAGGCCCTGGGGCTGACCGAGGACGTCACCGCCCGTCTCGCCGACACCGTCTGGGGCTCCTACGGCGCGGAGGTGAAGGACGAACACGTCGACCATGCCGGCGTCAGCCGCGACGATGTCCGCATGAAGCTGGCGCTCGACCTGACCGCCGAGCTGATCCAATTCCCCCGCCACCTGTCGCAGCACGTCGGCGGCTTTGTTCTCAGTCAGGGGCCGTTGTGCGAGATCGTCCCCATCGGCAATGCGGCGATGAAGGACCGCACCTTCATCGAATGGGACAAGGACGACATCGATCATCTGCAACTGATGAAGGTCGATGTCCTGGCCCTGGGCATGCTGACGGCGCTGAAGCGCGCTTTCGGCATGATCGCGCAGAGCTACGGGCGATCCCTGGAACTGCACACGGTGCCGAGGGAGGACCCCGAGGTCTACGAGATGCTCTGCAAGGCGGATTCCGTCGGGGTCTTCCAGGTCGAGAGCCGGGCCCAGATGGCCATGTTGCCCCGGCTGCAGCCGCGCGAGTTCTACGATCTGGTGGTCCAGGTCGCGATCGTCCGGCCCGGTCCGATCCAGGGCGGCATGGTCCACCCCTATCTCAAGCGACGAACGGAGCGTCGGGCGGCGGAGGCGCGCGGGAAGGTCTATGATTTCGAGATGCCGGGGCCGGCCGGCGGCGACCCGAACGAGCTCAGGAATGTCCTTCGCAAGACCCTGGGCGTGCCCCTGTTCCAGGAACAGGCGATGCGGATCGCCATGGTCGCGGCCGAGTTCAGCGGCGGAGAGGCCAACGGTCTGCGCCGCGCCATGGCCACCTTCCGGCACATGGGCACGATCGGTCATTATGAGGATATGATGGTCGGCCGGATGATCGGGCGGGGCTATGAGGCCGGGTTTGCCCGGCGCTGTTTTGACCAGATCAAGGGCTTCGGGGAGTATGGCTTTCCCGAAAGCCACGCCTGTTCGTTCGCCTTCCTCGTCTACATCTCGGCCTGGGTGAAATGCGTCTACCCGGAGGTCTTCGCCGCCTGTCTTCTGAACAGCCAGCCGATGGGATTCTACGCCCCGGCCCAGCTCGTGCGTGACGCCCGCGAGCACGGGGTCGAGGTGCGCCACCCGGACGTCAATGCGAGCGGCTGGGACGCGTCGCTCGAGACTCGGGGCGAGGGTGAGGCCTGCGCCATACGCCTCGGCTTCCGCTCCATCGACGGTTTCCGGGAGGCGTGGGCCGAGACCATCGTTCAGCAACGGGCTATCGCCCCCTTCCGCGATCTGGAGGACCTTCGCATCCGCGCCGATCTTTCCCCTCCCGCCCTCGACCGGCTGGCGGAGGCGGACGCCTATGGATCGCTGGACCTGTCGCGGCGCCGGGGAATGTGGGCGGCCAGGGGGGCGGCGCCGGCGTCGACGGCGCCCCTGTTCGCGGCCATGGGGCTGGACGAGGCGGACGGGGCGCCCCCGGCCGCCCTGCCGCGCCTGACCGATGCGGAGGAGGTGGTCGGCGACTATCAGACCATCCGGCTGTCGCTGAAGGGCCACCCCGTCGCCTTCCTGCGCGAACGGCTGACGCGGGCCGGGGCGATGACGGCCGAGGCCTACAGGACGGCGAAGGACAACCGTCGCGTTTCGGTCGGGGGAGTCGTGCTGGTGCGCCAGCGGCCGGGATCGGCCAGGGGGGTGGTGTTCCTGACCATCGAGGACGAGACGGCCGTCGCCAACCTCGTCGTCTGGCCCGATGTGTTCGAGCGGCTACGCCCCGTCGTCATGGGCGCGCGTATGGTTCTGGTCACCGGCAAGGTCCAGCGGGCCGAGGGGGTGGCCCATCTGGTGGTCGAGGACATGGTCGACTGGACGCCCATGCTGGGCCATCTGTCCACGGACCAGACGCCGGGATCGGGCCACGCCCCGACGCGGGGACGGCACCCGCGGGACGTGCGCATCCTGCCGGGGTCGCGGGATTTTCACTAAAAAGTTCCCTCTCCCCCTTGCGGGAGAGGGAGAGCGCGCACGGCGGCGACAGCCGTCGTTCTGGCGCGATCGGCTGAGGGGTGACTCCCGTCGTTGAAGATTTGCGCCGACAAATCCCTCACCGGCCAGGCCGGAGTCACCCCTCATCCGGTCCCCCGTAACGCGAAAGCAGGGGGCCACATCGGTTCCGGGCGACCGCCCGGGCTCCGCCGGCTTCCCCACCCATTCACAGCGGACGAACGATGACTCACGTCCAACCTTCTCCCTCCCCCTCGGGGGAGCAAAAGCGCCCGCGACCCCGGTTGACCTGCGTTCATCGCCGCCTTGTGACGGTTCGATTATCCATAAGGCTTGTCCGGTCTTGCCCGGCGTGCTGCTTATGCCAGCTTGTGCGCGTCCGTTCGGCGCGATGTTAGGGAGTGGGCGGTTGATCAAGACCGACGAGGGAGCCGCAAAAGGGCTTCGACGACTTGTGAACAGTGCAGGAGGTCAGGCGTGAACATCGTCATCCTTCTGGGGGTGATCATCACCCTGGCGACCGGGCTTCCGGTCCTGCTTCAGATCCTCAAAACCCACCCCAAGGGGCTGCTGGTCTGCTTCTTCGCCGAGATGTGGGAACGGTTCTCCTTCTACGGCATGCGCGGTCTGCTGATCTTCTATCTGACCCAGCACTTCCTCTTCGACGACGGTTTCGCCTCGGGCCAGTACGGCTCCTACGCCTCCCTCGTTTACCTGTTGCCGCTGATCGGCGGCATCGTGGCCGACCGTTACATCGGCACGCGCAAGGCGATCATGTTCGGGGCGGTCCTGCTGGTCGCCGGTCACGGCCTGATGGCCTTCGAGGGCAATCCCGCGACCCAGAGCCTGACCTATGGCGGCGCCGTCTATGACATCCAGATCGACGGACGCGGCGACACCCAGACGTCCCAGGTCGTGGTCGGCGGACAGCCGTACCACTTCACCCCCGCCGACGGCGGCGGCCTGACCATCACCGACCTGCCGGCCGGATCGGTCGTCCCCGGCACGCTCGCCGAAGGCAGCTACGAGCTGACCGCCGCGCGCGATCCGATGGGCGTCAACATCTTCTACCTGTCCCTGTCCCTGATCATCATGGGCGTCGGCTTCCTGAAGCCGAACATCTCGACCCTGGTCGGACAGCTCTATCCGCAAGGCGATCCGCGTCGGGATTCCGGCTTCACCCTCTATTACTACGGCATCAATCTGGGGGCCTTCTGGGCCGCCGTGCTGTGCGGCCTGCTGGGCCAGCGTTTCGGCTGGAGCTGGGGCTTCGGCCTGGCCGGCATCGGCATGTTCGCCGGCCTGATCGTCTTCTGGCTGGGCAAGCCCCTGCTTCAGGGCAAGGGCGAAAGCCCGTTCCCCGACCTGATCAAGAAGCCCGTCCTGGGTCCGATCAACCGCGAGGGGTTGATCTATATCCTCGGCTTCGTCGGCGTCGCGGCCCTGTGGTTCATCGTTCCGAACCACGAACTGGTCGGAACAGGACTGATCCTCTCGACGATCGCCTCGCTGGCCTTCATCACCTGGTTCATCGGCTTCAAGCTCAAGGGCGACAAGGTCGCGCGTGAGCGGATGATGCTGGCCATGGTCCTGGTGTTCGGCTCGGTGATCTTCTTCACCCTGTTCGAACAGGCGGGCACCTCGCTGAACCTGTTCGCCGACCGCAACGTCGACCTGTCCCTGACCAGCCAGGCCTACACCTTCCTCGGCATCCCGGTGGGCTCGCCGGACCAGGTGGCCGCCGCGGGCTTCTCGACCTCGCAGTGGTGGGGCTGGATCGACACCTCGATGTCGGCCTCCCAGACCCAGTCGTTCAATGCGGGCTTCATCCTGATCTTCGCGCCGGTCTTCGCGGCGCTGTGGGTCTGGCTGGCCAAACGCAAGATGGACCCCAACCCGGTGGTCAAGTTCGGCCTGGGCATCATCCAGGTCGGCCTCGGCTTCCTGATCGTGGTCTGGGGCGCCCAGTCGGGCCTGGTGGACGACGCCTTCCGCACCCCGATCGTGCTGCTGGCGCTGCTCTACATGTTCCACACCCTGGGCGAGCTGTTCCTGTCGCCGGTCGGACTGTCGGAGATCACCAAGCTGTCGGTGCCGGCCATCGTCAGCTTCATGATGGCCGTCTGGTTCATGGCGTCTTCGATCGCCCACTTTGTCGGCGGCATCATTGCGGGCGCCGCCGGGACCGAAACCGTCGGCGGCCAGGTTCTGGATCCGGAGGTGGCGCTGAACACGTCCCTGGCGTCCTTCAACCTGTTGGGCCTGTGGGGCGTCGGCATCGGCGTCGCCTTCATCGTCGCCAGCGTCTTCATCTCGAAATGGTCGAACGGCGTGAATGACCCGGACAACCACCCGGGACCGTCGCTGACCGATCGGGGCACGGAAGACGGCAGCGTCGCTCGCCCCGGAGCCACCACGACGGGCTGACCGCCTGTCGGCAAGACAAAGGGCGGCGTCCTCGCGGACGTCGCCCTTTTTCACGCAAGGAGCTAGGAATTAATTCGTTCCGCGGCTCTTGTGTCGCGAAACCGGGCCGCCCTCTGTCGTGACGGTCTTTGACATCGCCTGCCGACCCTAAAGGGTCTTGCGAATCTGGATGAACAGCCAGGGGCTCATCCTGGCGCCCCGCTCCTCGCGGAACGAAAGAGGGGCGCTGTTGCGCGGGCCGGAATAGACGAGGCGTTCGCGGCGCTGCTCGCGGTCGGTGGCGTTGCCCAGGTCGAGACGGACGGTCAGGTCGGGCCGGGGCTTCCACTGGCCGTAGACGGTCACGAACGGTTCTTCCTCGATGTTGCGCACTTCGCGGATCCGGTACTGGACCGGGTCGTCGAGATTGCAGCCGTGCTGGAACCCATAGGACCAGCGGCCGCCCCCCAGATCCTGATTGAAGTCGATGCCACACCCGAAGGCGATCTGGCCCGAGAAACGGCGCCCTTCGCCGGTCAGAGGATCTGTCACGCTGGACTGGGAGACGGTGGCCCTGGCCACCAGGCGGGCATTGGGCAGGCCCAGCCGATCCATCGGCAGCGTGACCGCAATCTGCTGATAGCTGGACGAACCATCGCCAATGTTTCCGACGGCCTCGAAGCCGCCGGTCAGGGGAATGACGTCGATCAGGTCTTCCCAACGCTTGATCTGGGCCGTCAGGGTCAGGGCGCCCTCGCCCCAGAAACGGCGCTCGTAGACGGCTTCAAGAACCCAGGCCTTGGCCGGCTCCAGTTCGGGGTTGCCGCCCTCGACCTGGTTCAGATCGACGTCGGCCGAGGCGACGAAGTCGCCGAAGTCGAGCTGGCCGATCTCGCGTTCGGCGCGCAGACGAAACTGGTGGTCGGCGACCGGGGTCCAGGTCACCTGCAGGCGCGGCTTGGGATAGACGAAGGTCCTGGTCAGGTCGCTGTCGCCCGACTGGCTGATCTCCGACACCTCGACCCGCAGGGCCGCCTCGACGGTCAGCCTGGGATCGGGCCGCCAGCTCGTCTGGCCGAAGACCTCGCCGCGCAACTCCTCGACCTTCACCGAGGCGGAAGGCAGCGCCACGGGGACGCCGTTCTCGACATAGGTCGTGGCGCTGTCGAGGAAGTTGTAGGCCGCCTCCCCGCCGCCTTCGAAGGCCCAGCGATCTGACGGGCGGAAGCGCAGGACGGCCCGGCCGATGGTTTCACCGGCTGTTCCTTCGCCACCGAAGGCGACGCTGTTCAGGCCGGAGAAGGAGCGCGATTCGTCGTTGTCGACCTCGTAGCGCTGCAGACCGGTCAGTTCCAGCTCCGCGCGCTCACCCAGGGCACGCGCCCAGTTCAGGCCCAGTTCCGCCTCGACCTCGTCGCCTTCGTTCTCGACCCTCTCGTTCCGGCCGGCTCCGGTGCGGATCAAGGTGTCAATCGAGTTTTCAGCCTTGTTCCAGCCCAGCACGCCGTTGACCCTCAACCGGCCGCCGCCGGTCAGTCCCTGCCAGGCGGCTGTGCTCCGCACATTGCGGAACCGGTCCCAGCGGTCGAGATCGGCGGTCTGGATCGGGACGCCCGCCGCGTTGTAGCGACGACGATAGCCGTCGCCGGTGTCGTCGGTCCGGTCTGTGGTGGCGCTCAGCGAGGCCTCCAGCTGGCTTTCGCCCTCACGGCGGGACCAGGACGCCTGAAGCAGCGGCCCCAGGTGGCCGTCGGGATAGACGTAGGTATTGGCTTCCAGAACGGTCTGGATCTGAACCGTGCGCTTCAGCACGACATTGGCCACGACCGAGCGGCCCTGCATGTCGATGCCAGGAGCCCCGCCCCGGATGAGTTCGATTCGCTCCACGCTCGCAGCGGAGATCCGACGGAGGATCCCATCCAGACTGTCGGACTTGGAGGAGGGGCGGTCCCCGTCGATCAGGACGTTACCGGCGGCGCCCGCGAAGCCCCGGGTGTTGTTGTTGCCCGTGTCCAGGCCGAAGCCCGGCAGGCGGGCGATCATGTCCAGAGCCGTATTCGGACTGCCGTCTGCGAAGAAGGCGGGTTCGAAGACGAGGACGCCCTGTTGCACCGTATCGACGGCTGGCGCGTCGCTTTGGGCGGCGGCGGCGGCGGCGGCGGCGGCGGCGGCGGCGGCGGCGGCGGTGAACGGAGCCGCGACGAGTATCGTCGTCGCCAGCAAGAGCGCCTTGGTCATATGGAATCCCTCTTCCTGAAAGGACCCTTACGGCCGGCTTCGTTCACCGCCAGTTACAAGCGGTTCAGGTGGAAAAGATTGCCGAAAGAGTCGCGGCGATGCTGTGGCGGAGCGCTCAGAAGGTCTTCCGCACGCGGATCTGCCAGAAGGTTCTGGGGTCGATCGGGCGCACTTCGGTGAAAGCGATGGGCCGCGCGGGAGTCCGGTCCGCATACTGGATCCGTTCGACCTGGAAGTCGTTCCAGACGTTGACCTTGACCATGACCGAGAGGGTCGGGGTCGGCTTGTATTCGACGAAGCCCTCGAAATAATCGCTGCCGGTGAAGCCAGAGGTCTGGTCGGGGTCGTATGAGAACTGGCGCAACCCTTCGAGATAGGTGGCCGACCAGTTGACCTTCCAGCTGGTGATGTCCTGGGAGATGGTGAAGCCGGGCTGCGAGGCGCGCACGCCGGAGATCTGGCGCTCACTGCCTGTGGTGGGATCGGTGACGGCCGTGTTGTTCCAGGTGTTGCGGAAGGCGAACTGCCCGCCCGAGAAGCCGGTCCAGTCGAGCGGCACGACGACGTTGACCGCCAGTTGGTCCAGTGTGCCGTCACCGATATTGCCGGTCGCCGACAGGTTGCCGGGCAGGGGCAGGCGGTCGATCACGCCGATGATCTCATCGTGCCGGTAGCCGACCGAGACGATGCCGTCGCCGAGGAATCGGCGTTCGTAGACCAGTTCGGAGATCCAGCGCTGTTCCGGCTCCAGATCGACGTTGCCGCCGAAGACCTGGTCGTCGCCGAGGTCAGCGGATGCGGCGAAGTCTCCGAAGTCGAGCTGGCCGAGCTCACGCTCGAAGCGGAAGCGCAGCTGGTTCTGGGGCATGGGCGTCCAGGTCACCTGAACGCGTGGCTTGGCGAAGAAGAAGCTTTTCTCCTGATCCGCATCGCCCGACTGGGTGATGGTCGAGGCTTCCAGCCGCAGGCCGCCCTCGATGGTCAGGTTCGGTCGGACGCGCCAGGTCGTCTTGGCGAACAGCTCGCCCCGGGTCTCCTCGACCTTTATCTGGTCGGACGGAAGCGGAACGGCGACGCCGCCCTGGAGGAAGGCCTGATCGACCTCCAGCATGTTGTAAGCCACCTCGCCGCCGCCCTCGATGGTCATCGACGACGACCGTTCCCAGCGCAGCAGCGAGCGCAGGATGGTCTCCGAGGAGCTGCCTTCGGATTCGAACCGTTGCTCCGGGCTGACGACGGCGCCGACACGGTTGTTGGAAAGCGACGCGTTTTCGAAATCGCCCCATTCGCGGATGAAACGCGTTTCCGACACCAGGCCCTGACGTAGCGGACGGGTGAAGACGGCGCCGACCTCGCCGCTCGTGCCTTCCTCGTCGAAGCGGTTCTCGCGCAGGGTGCCGGGCGCGTCCTGGCGGCTCCACTGGCTGTAGTCGTTCTGGCCGACCCGGCCCGTCAGGTCGATCTTGCCGCCCAGGAAGGCGTTGGCATAGTTGCCGCGAATGCTCTGTCCGCCGCCCTGCTGGTCGTTGAAATAGCCCTCGTCACGCAGGATCGTGCCGTCGGGACGGGTACGGATGACGCGGCCGACGCCGTTGGAGTCGTTGACGCTGACGCCGTCCGACAGGGTGAAGCCCATGACCCGTTCGCCGTCGCGGGCGGTGAACTGATAGCTGCCGTTGGCGGCGTCCTGGCCCCCCTCGAACAGGAAAGCCGTGCCGGTCAGGATATGTTCGCGGCTGGACTGGGTCCTGGTGATCACGTTCACGACGACCGAATAGCCCTGCATGTCGATCCCAGGAGCGCCGCCGCGAATCAGTTCGATACGCTCGACCTGGGCGACCAGGGTGCGGCCGAGGACGTTGGAGCCGGCGTCGTTCTTGGACGCGGGGCGGGCACCGTTGATCAGAATATTGCCGACGGCGCCTTCGAAGCCACGCGAACCGTCGCCATCCTGGACCGAGAAGCCGGGGATGCGATTGACCATGTCGAGCGCCGTGTTCGGGCGCTGGCCGGCGAAGAAGCCGGGGGTGAACACCAGCACGCCCTGCTGGCTGGGGTCCGCAGTGGGAGCCTGAGTGGCCGAAGCCGGGGAAGGGGGCGCACTTTGCGGCGCGGTCTGCGCCAGAGCGCCGCCGGCGCTGAACATGATGGCCGTCGTGGCCAGAAGAATGGTCTTGGTCATCGCCTGGGGTTCCCCTCGTTGCTGGAGAGAGGTGTGACGACCGGCCGCATTCATCTCCAGTTACAAGCTGGACAGGTGGATTAAATCTCCGACAGCATTACAGGGCCGCAATCTTCGTGGCTTATTCTGGCGAATACTGGAGCGGTTCAGTGTCTTCATTGGCGGCAGTCGATGCAGGACTTTGCGTAGCGGCGATTTCCAGCCGGTGCCAGCGTAGCGCGCGCTCCCCGGCGTAGTCCGGGCGGGGAGTGTCGAAGCCGAAGGCGCGGGATCCGTCGGCCAGGGGATCGGCGGGCGGCGTGGCGACCTTGATGCCCCCCCTGTCGATGACCGGTGTCGGCATGGGCATGCGAGGGGTGGCGTCGCCCAGGGACTCATCGCCGATCCAGGCGGGCGGCGGCAGGGTATCGTCGAGTGGCCGTTCGACGATCCGTTCCAGGGCGGCGCGGTCGAAGCCGTCATTGAGGGCGCCGACCTCCATGGTCTCGCCGGGCAGGACCTCGTGTTCGACAGGGGGGACCACGGCGATGGCCAGGCCCCGGCCGAGCGCCCGACCCGTTTCCGATCCGCCCAGCATGAAGGCGCCGGTTCCGATGACGCCGACCATGGCGACGGCGGCGAGGCCGAGGCGAACCTCGGTGCGGGACAGGGGATGGGCCATGGCGGTCGGGACCTGACGGAAGGATGCGGCGTTAGCGGAACACGGCGGCGGCGGCGCGGTTCCGCCACCAAGGCCACGCTTGAGCCACAACCGATCCCGATATTCCAGTTCGGACATACGGAGAGAATTCGGACATGCGGAAATGGCTCACAGGGCTGGCGCTGCTTGCGACCCTCGCGGGGGCCGCGCCTGCGTTTGCCCAGGATCCCGTCTCCCGGGACGAAGACCGGGTCGAGGATGTCGTGGTCATCGCGCGCCGGGCGGGCGCACCGATGTGGACGGTGAAACGGGGCGACAGCACAGTGATCCTGGTCGGATCGATCCGGGGCCTGCCGCGCGACTTCCAGTGGCGGCCCGAGGCACTGGAAGAGGCGACGGGACGGGCCGACCGAATCCTCTATCCACCCTATGCCCGTGTCTCCGCCGGTGACTTCATGCGTCTGCTCTGGCGCAGCCGCACGATCACGCGATTGCCGGACGACACGACATCGGCGGACCATCTGCCGGTCGGTCTTCAGGCGCGTCTCGAGGCCGTCATGGTCGGGGAAAGGAACGAGGACTGGCGCCGCCGGAGCTTCCTGATCACCAGCGACGACCTGCTGAAGCGGGCGGGGCTGGTGCGGGGCGGACGCGACGCCGACGACGTCGTCCGGGGCGCGGCCCGACGCGCCGATGTTGAGGTCGAGGCGGTCGGCTTCGTGCGGGGCGACGAGATCATCGACAATCTGATCACCCAGTCGCCGTCCGCCTATGAGCCCTGCATGGCCGCCAGCATCGCGGCGGCCGAGGCGGGCGGCGGCCTGTTCGCGGAACGGGCCGACGACTGGCGCAGCCTGCGCGTGGCCGAGGTGATCGCCAACCCTCTGGATGTGGCGCTGGGCCAGTGCTGGCCATGGGGCGATCCGACGATCGGGCCGCAACTGCGAGGGCAATGGCTGACGGCCCTGTCGACGGCGCTGGACGCGCCGGGCGTGACCCTGGCCGTCGCCCCGCTGCGCCTGCTCGCAGAGCCCGGCGGGGTGCTGGACGGACTGGAGGCGGACGGCCTGGACGTGCGGGGGCCGGACTGGACGGCGGAACCCTGACCGGACTCCAAAACACAGTCCGAAGCGACCGAAGCGACCGAAGCGTCCGGACATCCGAAGGGATGGCGAGTTCAAGACCGTAACCGGTCACTCCTAGCAGGTCGCGGCGTCAGATCCGGTCGTGGGCCCCTGGACCATCGTCCGTCCGGTCGACGTTATCGTGCGATCAGCAACGGCCCCAAAGCCGATCCGGCCGGGACCGGCGTGGCCCAGACGGAGCCGTCGGATCGCCAGCCCGTGTCGATGTTGAAGGCGATCTCCCGTTTGGCGGTGGCGACGAAATCGATCAGCAGGCCGGGACCGAAGGCTGTCTGCACGATTGCGCCGGGCGGCGTCGAATCGGTGGCGAAAAGCGCCAGGATCCGATCGGTCGGGGCGAGCATCCCCATGGCGTGACCGTGCAGAGGGAAGACGCAAAAGGGAGCCATCTGGTCCGCGATCGTCCGGCACAGGCCCCAGGTCCAGGCCTGATCGTCCCTGTTGATCAGGGCGGCGGTGTCAGGCAAGCCCGAGACGGTGGCCGTCAACTGCCGACCGTCGTTCAGCAAGGCCGTCTGGCCCAGCGCGGTATCGACCTGCGCGCCGACCACGACGACGGCGTTCGGCTCGATCTCCGTAGACGACAGATAGATGTTCAGCGCGTCTTCGAACGTGAGCGTCGTCGTCTGCAACAGGCGCGTTCGCCTCAGCCAGACCAGCGGCGCGCCGCCCGCCGTCCCTGGGGCGCCAGACGCGAAGGGGCCGTGCCGGACGGCGGCGAACAGATAGAGGGCCATGTCCTCCCGGTTCAGCGACTGGACCGTGTGCGGGGACAGGGTGATCGTCAGATGGCGGGTCACAGCGCTCTCCGGAAGGACATGGAAGCGAGAGCGTCGGGGCGGATCGGGCCCGCCCCGACCGACCTCAGTAGACGCAGGACAGGCCGGAGGTTGAGTTGTTGAAGATCGCCAGGGTGTTTCCGTTCACCGGCAGGACGAAGCTGTGAACCTGATTGCCGGCGAACGGGACGACCACCGGCCCCTGGGCGGCCAGGGTGTAGGTGACGTTGCCTGTCGCAGGATTGGTTGTGGTCGCCGTGACGTTACCGGGGATGATGCCGCCGGCGAAGGCGTGCTGCTGTCCCTTGAGGATGATGGTTTGGGGCATGATTGTGATCCTTGATGAGAGGGAGAGAAAAAAGGACGCGGACGTCCGATGGGGGCGACCGCCCGCGTCAGGTCGGTCAGCAGGGGTCAGGCGTCCTCGATCAAGAGGGGCACCAGGCTCTCGTTCGCCTTGACCGGCACGCCCCAGGTGCCGCCGTCCCAGGCCCAGCCCTTGTTGATGTCGAAGGAGACGGCGCGGGTGTTGTCGGCGGTCAGGTCGATCAGCAGGCCCGACGCATAGGCCTTGTAGATCACCGTGCCGGTGTTGACGGTGTTGGAGGCGAAGGTCAGCAGGACCTTCTCGATCGGCACCACGACATCCAGCATGTTGCCGTGCAGGGGGATGGCGCACATCGGATTGGCTGACCCGTTGTTCATCTGCGAGATGCCGGCCGTCAGGGGCATGCTGGACTGATTGAAGATGGAAATCGCCAGCGGCGTGCCTTCGCTGACCGGAGTCAGGTTCTGGTCCTCATCGACATTGGCGGTCTGGCCCAGATTGATGTCGACATTGGCGCTGGCGTCGATGACGCCGTTCGAGATGATCTGATCCGTCGAGATGTAGGCCTGATACTGCTCGGTCCATTTGACCCTGGTGGTGTTCAGGAAGTTCAGATCGGTGAACCAGACCCGCGGCGCCGACCACGGTGCTCTTGACGGCCTTGAACCCATACAGGGCGTAGCCGCCGTCCTTCAGCTCTTTGACGGTCTCGGGGGACAGGGAGATATCGATTTCATAGGGCGTGGACATGGCGGATCTCGTGGCGAAGGGTCGCCCCGGCAGGGCCGGGCGTGGATGGCGAAATGCAATCCATGCGATAATCGTCGCCGCTATTTACTACTTTAGGTAGGATTGTTCCTTGTGTCCCGCACACGAAAGCGGGCGACCTCTTGCGCGCGGCGCTTCAGGGGGGGGGGCACGGACGGGTTTGAGAATTCTGACGAGGCCGGCCAGCGCGTCGATCGCTTCAGAGGCGCGATCTTCGGACAGGTCCGCCAGAAGCTCTCGGGTCAACCGATCGAGCTTCGCCTCCTCGTCCCGGTGGGCATGGACATGGCCGCGCCCGGTCAGGAGCCAGTCCAGAGAGACATCCAGCGCGCGACAAAGTTTGACGGCGTTGTCCAGCGAGATCGATGGACCCCGGCGCCATCGGCTGATGGCGCTTTCATCGACGCCCAGCTCGACGGCCAGCGCGTATGACTTGTGAATCCTTTGCGCTTTCAGCGCCTGATCCAGTCGTTCCTTCCAGCCCTGCATTGTTCAAACCCCGCATCGCGCCGCGTCCCGAGGCATTCGGGCCGACCTGCAGGACCATAGAACATTTGGTGAACGTCAGGGAGGCACAAGGCGAAGACGGGTGTGTCGGGGACGTCTCAGACCGCCGTGCCACCGACGGTCAGGCCGCCGATCTTGAGCGAGGGCTGGCCGATGCCGACCGGCACCCCCTGGCCTGCCTTGCCGCAGACGCCGACGCCGGGGTCGAAGGCGAAGTCGTCGCCGATCATCGAGACATTGGTCAGGGCTGTTGCGCCGTCGCCGATCAGGGTCGCGCCGCGCACGGGGGCGGTGATCTTCCCGTCCTCGATCAGATAGGCCTCGGTGCACTGGAAGACGAACTTGCCGTTGGTGATGTCGACCTGGCCGCCGCCGAAGTTGGCGGCATAGAGGCCTCGTTTCGTCGAGGCGATCATGTCGGCCTGCTTATCCTTGCCGCCCTCCATGAAGGTGTTGGTCATGCGCGGCATGGGCTGGTGGGCAAACGACTGGCGCCGGCCGTTGCCGGTGGCGCGCTGGCCCAGCTGACGCGCCGACAGACGGTCGTTCATCAGCCCGACCATGATGCCGTCCTCGATCAGCACAGTGCGCGAGGTCGGGGTGCCTTCGTCATCGACGCTGAGTGACCCTCGCCGGCCGGCGATGGAGCCGTCATCGACGATGGTGACGCCGGGGGCGGCGACGCGCTGGCCCATCATGCCGGAGAAGACCGACGAGCCCTTGCGGTGGAAATCACCCTCGAAGCCGTGGCCGATCGCCTCGTGCAGCAGGACGCCGGGCCAGCCGGCGGCGAGAACGACATCCATCTCTCCGGCCGGGCAGTCGACGGCCTCGAGATTGACCAGGGCGCCGCGCAGGGCCTCATCCACCTGGGCTTGCCAGCGGTCGGGCGTGATCCAGTTTTCGAACCCGGCCCGGCCGCCGGCTCCGTTGGACATGGTCTCACGCCGGCCGTCCTTCTCCACCGTGATGGAGACGTTCAGCCGCACGAGCGGGCGCACGTCGCGCACGGTCAGGGCGTCGGCCCGCAGGATCTCGATGGCGCGACGCTCGCCGACGATGGAGGCCGAGACCTGGACGACGCGCGGGTCGCGGGCGCGGGCCCAGGCGTCGATCTCCTGCAGCAGGGCGATCTTGTCAGAGAAGGCGGGCGAGGCGAGGGGATCAACCGCGTCGTAGAGCTTCTGGTTGGTGGCGCGGGGCCCCTCGGCGGAGACGCCGGCATGGCCGGACTTGGCCAGCGCCGCCGAATCGGCGGCGCGTCGGAGGGCGGCCGAGCTGATCTCGTTGGCGTGGGCGTAGCCGGCGGTCTCACCAGCGACGACGCGCAGGCCGAAGCCCTCGGTGGCGTCATAGGCGGCGGCCTTCAGACGGCCGTCGTCGAAGACGAGCGATTCGGACTCGGAGCGTTCGAGGAACAGTTCGCCGTCGTCGGCGCCCTGCAGCGCCTCCCGGAGGATCGACAGGGCTTCGTCAGGATCGACGCCCGAGGTTTCGAGCAGGGGCGGCGGGGGGATGTGGACGGTCATCTCATATAGGTAGGCGCTGGGGCGTCGGACGCCAATCCTCCCCCGTCGGGGGAGCCATCAACCACGAAGTGGTGGAGGGGGCCGGCTTCAGACACCGGGACTGTGGCGGGCCCCCTCCGTCACTACGCTGCGCTGCGCGCCACCTCCCCCCGACGGGGGAGGATTTCGTTCGCGATCAGCGGGCGGGAACCGTGGTGCTGGTGCTGACCGAGACGCCGGGGCCTTGGGCGATCTGACGTGTGGTCGTGACGGTGGTCTCTTCCGAAACGCTGGCGTAGTCGACCTCGCCGGAGCCCGAGACCTGCTGGTTGACCGTCGCGGGCCGGGTGTTCAGTTGCACGTCGCCGGAACCGGCGATGGAGATGTCGGCCCGGCCGGTCGGGGCGACGACGGCGTCCCCCGATCCTGCAATGGCGACATTGGCGTCGATGGCTGCGAGCGACCCGAGATCGGCGTCGCCGGAGCCGGAGATGTCGACTTCCAGAGCGCGGGTGCGGCCCGTCGCCGTGACCTCTCCCGAACCGGAGATGTCGATCGCCAGGGTGTCCTGGTCATAGTCGCTCAGCATCAGATTGGCCGAACCCTCCAGGTTGAAGCTGTTGATGGCGGGCGCCGTGACGACGATCTTCACCTCTTCGGAATGGACCCAGATGCCCCGGCCGTGTTCATTCCGGCCGAAGACGACCGTCTCGTGGTTGGGGCCGTCTGTGTCCGCCCAGGTCAGGCGTCCATCGACCAGTCGCACCTTCTCTACCAGTTGGGCCGGGCCCGTGACGGTGACGCCCGGGGTAGCGCCCTGGACATATTCGACGTCGGCGGACAGATCGACGGTCAGGGTCTGTCCGCCGGTCCATTCCAGGGTCCGGGTCACATCCGGACCGCGCGTGCCGTCGTCGCGCTCGAAGGAGACGGTGTCCCCATCCTTGTCGTGGAAGGTCCACTCCCAGCCGTGGCGGGCCATGTCGCGGCCCCCGAGTGCAAAGGCGCCGCCGAGGGAAGCCGTGGCCAGGACGAGACCGGCGGCGGCGATGATGAGAAGGGTCCGGATCATGCGGGGTCTCCCGTGACAACGTTGGCTTGGGGCGTAAGCGCAGGCTTGAGCAGGCGGTAGTGCAGGCGGGCGAACCAGACGATGCCGTTGACCAGCCAGATGGTGAGGATGGCCAGCAAGGCCCCGGCCGAGGCGGCCCCGGCCATCAGGCCGAGACCCGCCAGCAGTGCTGCGGCGACGCCACCCGGGAACCCGGCGAACGGCCCCGCAACCATGATGGCGCCACCTGAAACGAACAGCGCGATCACAGCGATGAACATGCCGAACAGGGTGCCGATCACGCCCATCAGGATGGGCAGCAGGATCAGGATGTCGATGGCGCCCAGGCCGAGCACCGCGAAGACGGCGGCGGCGGCGGCGGAGGGGTTCTTCTCCTGATGCCAGCGCTGGGCGCCGGCCTCGGCACGGAGTTCACGAGCGAGGCGAGCCGGATCACCGAGCGCGGTCGCCACCTCGGACTCCGAGCGGCCGGCGGCTATGCCGTCGTCGAAATGCGTCTCGTAGTCCGCGACGATCTCGGCGGCCACGGACATCGGCAGGCCGACGAGGCCCTGCCTCAGGCGACTGAGAAATTCGGTTCGTGTCATGCTGCTTCTCCCGGAGCAGGAGCCACGGGTGCTTCGTCGTTGGCGACGATCGCATCCACGGCGCGAGTGAAATGGGTCCATTCGGCGGACTGGGCGACCAGCGCGTCGCGCCCGGCCGGGCTGAGCCGATAGTATTTGCGCGACGGCCCCGACGATGATTCGACCAGATAGGTCTCCACCAGCCCGTCGGTCTGCATGCGGCGCATGAGCGGGTAGATGGTGCCTTCGCCCATGTCGATCGCATCCGACAGGCGGCTGGCGATCTCGTAGGCATAGCTGTCGGCGCGGGCCAGGAGGGCCAGGACACACAGTCCGAGCACTCCCTTCTTCAACTGGATCTCTATGGTTTCGGGCATGTCCGAACACCTCCTTTGATTTCCACAGGCTATCGCAAGGTATCTTGCGGCGCAAGGTAGCTGTTTAAACATGACAGCGATTTAAGAATCCCGCGCCGCGGCGCCGCCGCGACGAAATCGCGCCTGCGACGCCCAATCGCTTGGCAACCGCGAACCGGGGCGATATGGACCGGCCCTTAAACGCCGCGTCTCCAGAGAGCCCGGCCAAGTATATGCGAGTGGATCGCAAATACTTGATGCAGATGACTTTGATGAGGATTTCTCGCATGGGACTGGGCACTCGAGCCCTGAGCACGGCCGGTGGCATTCTGGCCTCCGCATCGCTCGCCGTCTTCTTCGCCACCCCGACGTGGGCGCAGGACCTGATGGGCCAGCCGACGCCGGGCGGCATCGGCCTGCAGCCGGCTGCGTCGCCGCTGAAGCATCAGGCGCATATCTTCCACGATGCCATCCTGATGCCGATCATCACCGCGATCTGCTTGCTGGTGCTGGGCCTGATCATCTGGATCGCCATCCGCTATAACGAGAAGGCCAATCCGGTTCCGGCGAAGTGGAGCCACAACACCCTGATCGAGATCATCTGGACGGTCCTGCCCGTCATGATCCTGGTCGGCATCTCGCTGTTCTCGTTCCGCCTGTTGTTCGCCTATCACGACATGCCGACGCCGGACCTGACGGTGAAAGCCACGGGCAACCAGTGGAACTGGGCCTATGAGTACCCGGACCAGGGCATCGCCGAATACATCTCGGCCATGCTTCCGGAAGACGAGGCCCGCGCCCGGAACGTTCCGTACCGCCTGGCCGCCAGCGAGCCGATCGTGGTGCCGGTCGGCAAGACCGTCCGCGTGCTGGTGACAGCCGCCGACGTGATCCACGCCTTCGCCCTGCCGGCCTTCGGCCTGAAGACCGACGCCGTCCCCGGCCGGGTCAACGAGACCTGGTTCCGCGCCGAGCGTACGGGCGTCTTCTACGGTCAGTGCTCGGAACTTTGCGGCGTCGACCATGCCTTCATGCCGATTCAGATCAATGTCGTGACGGAGGCCGAGTTCGCGGCCTGGGTCGCCTCCAAGGGCGGCTCGATGACCCCGGCCACGCCCGCTGAAGCGCCGGGTGGCACCGCCGCCCAGGTCGCGGTCGGCACGACCGAAGCGACCGCTCCGGCAGCTCCCGTCGCCGGCGCGATCCCGACCGCCCAGACTGCAACCACGCCGACGGCTCCCGCCGCCGGAACCGCTCCTGCTGCGACGGCCCCCGCCGCCGCGGCCCCGGCCGCCCAGTAACCGCGAGCCAGAGACCGAAATGGCCACCGACATCACCGCTGACACGCATTCCAATCCGGGCCACGATGCCCATGCGGAGCATGACCACAAGCCGGGCTTCTTCACCCGCTGGTTCCTGTCCACCAACCACAAGGACATCGGGACCCTCTACCTGCTGTTCGCCATCATGGCGGGCCTGGTCGGCGGTTTCCTGTCCGGCCTGATTCGCCTGGAACTGGCCGCACCCGGAATCCAGTATTTCGTCGAAGGCGGCCTGATCCAGCAGCTGGGCATCGTTGAAGCCTCCAAGCATGGCTACAACGTCACCGTCACGGCCCACGCCCTGATCATGATCTTCTTCATGGTCATGCCGGCCATGATTGGCGGCTTCGGCAACTGGTTCGTTCCGATCATGATCGGCGCGCCGGACATGGCCTTCCCGCGCATGAACAACATCTCCTTCTGGCTGCTGGTCGCGGCCTGGGTGCTGCTGTGCCTGTCGATGTTCGTCGACGGCGGCCCGGGCAAGGGCTTCGGCGGCGGCTGGACCATCTATCCGCCGCTCTCGACCGTCGGCCACACCGGCCCGGCCATGGATCTGGCGATCTTCTCGCTGCACGTCGCGGGGGCCTCGTCGATCCTCGGCGCGATCAACTTCATCACCACCATCTTCAACATGCGGGCGCCGGGCATGACCCTTCACCGGATGCCCCTGTTCGCCTGGTCGGTGCTGGTCACCGCCTTCCTGCTGCTGCTGTCGCTGCCCGTTCTGGCAGGCGCCATCACCATGCTGCTGACGGACCGGAACTTCGGCACCCACTTCTTCGATCCGGCCGGCGGCGGGGATCCGGTGATGTTCCAGCACCTGTTCTGGTTCTTCGGTCACCCCGAGGTCTACATTCTGATCCTGCCAGGCTTCGGCATCATCTCGCACATCGTCTCGACCTTCTCGAAGAAGCCCGTGTTCGGCTACCTCGCCATGGCCTACGCCATGGTCGCCATCGGCTTCGTCGGTTTCATCGTGTGGGCGCACCACATGTACACGGTCGGCATGAGCGTGAACCTGCGCGCCTATTTCATCGCCGCGACCATGATCATCGCCGTGCCCACGGGCGTGAAGATCTTCAGCTGGATCGCAACTATGTGGGGCGGTTCGGTCAGCTTCAAGACCCCCATGCTGTGGGCCATCGGCTTCATTTTCCTGTTCACGGTCGGCGGCGTGACCGGCGTGGTCCTGTCCAATGCGGGCATCGATTACAGCCTGCACGACACCTATTATGTGGTGGCCCACTTCCACTATGTGCTGTCGCTGGGCGCCGTGTTCGCGATCTTTGCCGGCTTCTACTACTGGTTCGAGAAGATGTTCGGCGTGAAATACAACGAATATCTGGGTGCGACGCACTTCTGGATCATGTTCATCGGCGTGAACATCGTCTTCTTCCCGCAGCACTTCCTGGGTCTGCAGGGCATGCCGCGCCGCTACGTCGACTATCCGGAAGCCTTTACCCTCTGGAACCAGGTCTCCTCGGTCGGCTATGCGATCACGGTTGTCGGCGTGCTGGTCTTCCTGATCATGCTGGTCGAGGCCGCCGTTCGTCGTCGTCCGGGTGTCGCCAACCCCTGGGGTGAAGGCGCCACGACCCTGGAGTGGACCCTGTCCTCGCCGCCGCCGCATCACCAGTTCAACGAACTGCCGGTGGTGAAGGGCGACAGCCACTAACCCCTCCCGTCCGTGTTAGGATGAGGGCCGCCTTCCGACCCCGGGAGGCGGCCCCTCTCATTTGATGACTCAAACCCCAGCCCCCCTCCAGGTCCACGTCCCGTCGACAACCCAGCCGGAAGACTTCTTCCAGCTGCTGAAGCCGCGCGTGATGTCGCTGGTGGTGTTCACCGCCGCGACCGGCCTGGTCGTCGCGCCGGGTTCAATCAACCCGCTGGTCGCCGCCATCGCCATCCTGTGCATCGCCGTCGGTGCGGGCGCGGCGGGCGCGCTGAACATGGCGATCGAGGGCGAGACCGACGCCTTGATGCGTCGCACGCGAGGCCGTCCTGTCGCCGCGGGGAGACTGAAGCGCAACGACGCCATCGCCTTCGGCATCGTCCTCTCGGTCTTTTCGGTCATGCTGCTGGGCATGAACACCAACTGGTTTGCGGCCGGTCTGCTGGCCATGACCATCGTCTATTACGCCGTCTTCTACACGATGATGTTGAAGCGCCGGACGCCGCAGAACATCGTCATCGGCGGAGCGGCGGGCGCCTTCCCGCCCGTGATCGGCTGGGCCGCCGCGACCGGATCGGCGCCGTGGCAGGCCTGGCTGCTGTTCCTGATCATCTTCCTGTGGACCCCGCCGCACAGCTGGGCCCTGGCCCTGTATTCGGCCGGCGACTACGCCAAGGCCGGCATCCCGATGATGCCGGTGGCCAAGGGGGCGAAATCGACCCGGCTGCAGATCCTGCTCTACAGCCTGATCTTCGTGCCGGTCGCGATCGCCCCGGGCGTCGTCGGCATGGGGGGGGGCATCTATCTGACCGTCTCGACCGTCGGCGGCCTGGCCTTCCTGGCCCTGGCCGCACGGCTGTGGCGGTCCCGGGCCGGGGACGCGCCCGACAAGGCAGAGGCCGTGGGGCGAGAGGCCGCATTGTATGATGTCCGCGCCGAGGCCAAACCGGCGCGGAACCTGTTCGCCTTCTCGATCCTGTATCTGATGGCGCTGTTCGCGGCCCTTCTGGTCGAGAGCTTCGTCGTTCCCGGAACCTGAGCCCATGCCCGTTTATCTGACGCCTGAACAACTCGCGGCCCGCAACAAGCGCAGTCTGTGGATCGCTGTGGGGCTGGTCGCCTTCATCGTGCTGATCTTCACCACGACCTTCATGCGGATGCAGGCGAACATGACGGCCCGTACGGCCCAGGACCGCGCATTGGCGTCCGCGCCTGCGCAGCCTGCGTCGATGGCGGAAGCCTCCAACTGATGGCCGCGCCCCGATCCGCGAAACTGATCGCCCTGCTGTGCGCCGGGGTGGTCGTGACGATGACCGGCGCCGCCTTCGCGGCGGTGCCGCTGTACCGCATGTTCTGCCAGGTCACCGGCTTCAACGGCACGACGATGAAGGCGGACAAGGCTCCGACCGAGACGCTGGACCGGGAAGTCACCATCCGCTTCGACACCAATGTCCGTGGCCTGCCGATGGTGTTCAAGGCCGAACAGGTTACTCAGCGGGTGAAGATCGGCGAGACCGGCATCGCGTATTTCGACGTCACCAACACCTCGGACAAGCCGATCCTGGCCCGCGCCAGCTACAACGTCGTGCCCGAGCAGACGGGAGCCTATTTCCAGAAGCTGGAATGCTTCTGCTTCGACGATCAGACGATCGCGGCGGGCGAGACCCGCCAGTTCCCGATGCAGTATTTCATCGCGCCCGAGATGGTCGATGACCGCGAGGTCGCGGGCGTCAACGAGATCACCCTGAGCTACACCTTCTATCCCGTGCAGGACGATCAGGGGACTCCTAATCAGAACGCCTCCCGCGGGGGCACTGGCGCGGGCTGAACGCCGACGCTATAGCCCGTTCGAACTTCTCCTCTCTCGCCGATTCAGAGACACGACGCATGGCCCACGCCGCTCCACACCACGACTATCACCTGGTCGATCCCAGCCCCTATCCGCTGGTCGCCTCGATCGCGACGACCGTGATGATGGTCGGCGCTGTGACCTGGATGAAGGGCCTCTTCGGCCTGCCGGAAGGCACGTCGTGGCTGTTCTTCGCCGGTCTGGCCGGCGTGCTCTACTCGGCCTTCGGCTGGTGGTCGGACGTGATCAAGGAAAGCCGCCGCGGCGATCACACACCGGTCGTCTCGATCGGCCTGCGCTACGGCATGGTGCTGTTCATCGCGTCGGAGATCATGTTCTTCGCCGCCTTCTTCTGGATGTTCTTCGAGATGGCGGTCTTCAACGAAGCCCGCGCCCACATCCCGGAAATCTCCAACTGGGCCGATACCGCCGCCGCCTGGTCGACCTGGCCGCCCAAGGGCGTCGAGGTTCTGGATCCGTGGCAGCTGCCGCTGTTGAACACTGTCATCCTGCTGCTGTCCGGCACGACCGTCACCTGGGCGCACCACGCCCTTCAGGTCGGCGACCGCAAGGGCGCCCAGATGGGGCTGATCATCACCGTGGTCCTGGGCGCGCTGTTCACCGCCGTTCAGGTCTATGAATACCAGCACATCCTCCACGAGAACCTGTTCTTCAACGCGGAAGCCGCCAACTCGGGCCTGTACGGTTCGATCTTCTTCATGGCGACGGGTTTCCACGGCTTCCACGTCCTGCTCGGCACCATCTTCCTGGCCGTCTGCCTGCTGCGCCTGCTGGCCGGCCAGATGACGCCTCAGAAGCATTTCGGCTTCGAGGCCGCCGCCTGGTACTGGCATTTCGTCGACGTGGTCTGGCTGTTCCTGTTCGCCTTCGTCTATGTGACGTTCGGCTAGGGACGGCGTTGGACAGCGGTCCACTCCAGCCTGACACTCCTGCGCCGGCGCGGATCGACCCGATCCGCGCCGGTTTGCTTTGCCGCTGCCCGAACTGTGGCAAGGGGCCGTTATTTTCGGGCTTCCTGAAGGTGGTCGAGCGCTGCGCCGTCTGCGGCTTCGACTTCACCCGGCTGGACACCGGCGACGGGGCTGCCATCTTCGTCATGCAGATCGCCGGTGGTCTGGTGGTGTTCGGGGCGCTGTTCGTCCAGATCGCCTATGACCCGCCGATCTGGGCCATGCTGGTCGTCGCCCTGCCTCTGGTCGTGGGGCTGTCGCTGGGACTGATGCGGCCGGGCAAGGGGGTGATGATCGCCCTGCAGATGCGCCACCGGGCGGGACAGACGCGCAACAATGACTGAGCAAGATCCACAATCCTCCCCCATCGGGGGAGGGGGCCAACCCCGGACGCCGAACGTGGAGCGGCCGCCCTCCGTCCCTCCGCTTCGCTCCGGGCCGCCCTCCGTCCCTCCGCTTCGCTCCGGGCCGCCTCCCCCGACGGCGGAGGATCTGGTCCGTGCGCGGTTCCCCATCCTGCTGACCGCGTTCATCGCTGCGTGCGTGCTTGTCCTGTGCGGGCTCGGGACCTGGCAGGTGCAGCGGATGCACTGGAAGGAACAGCTGATGGCCCAGGCCGAGGCGGCGGCCCGACTGCCGCCCGCGCCATTGCCCGAGGTTCTGACCGCTGCCGATCCGGAGTTCCGCAAGGCTCTGGTCGTTTGTCGCGGACTGCCGACCGCAGCCTATGTCGAGTTGCAGTCGATCCATGACGGCCAGCCCGGCAGCCGGCTGATCTCGGCCTGCGTGCCTGAGGGGATGACCCAGACCTTCCTCGTCGATCGGGGCTTCGTGGCCGACAGCGTCCCGGCGCGGCCACGTGTGCTGGCCTCGACCTTGCCTCTGGCCATGGCGGTGGAGCTGCGCCGTTCGCCTCCGCCCGGAGCCATGACGCCGGCGCCGTCGCAGGGGCGGTTCTACGGCCGCGACAACCTCGCCATCGCCACCCAGCTCAGCGCCGCCGCGCCGTCCGAGTTCACCCTGTTCGCCCTGACCTCGCCCAATCCGGAGATCGCGGCGCTGATCGCCTCGGCCCCCCCGGCGGCCTTCTCGAACAACCATCTGGGATACGCCCTGACCTGGTACGGGCTGGCGCTGGCCCTCGTGGGTTTCTATGTGGCCGTGCTCGTCCGACGCTACCGAAAGCCCATCCCCTGACCGCTTCTATTCATACCTTGTCCAACGGCGTCCGCGTCGGTTGCGATCCCATGCCCGGCCTGCGCACCCTGGCCCTGACCGTGGCGGTCAAGGGCGGGGCCCGGTGGGAGAGCGAGAGCCGCTCCGGTTGGTCGCACCTGCTCGAACACCTCGTATTCAAGGGCGCCGGCGACATGGGCGCGCGCGACATCGTCGAACGGATCGAAGCCGAGGGCGGGTCGATCAACGCCGCCACCGGCTATGAGCGGACCAGTTTCGAGATCCGGGCCCTGGACGGATCGCTGGGCCTCGCCATGCAGGTGGTGTCGGATCTGGTTTTCCGCCCCACGCTCGACGCCGCCGAGATCGAGCGTGAGAAGGACGTCGTGGCCCAGGAGATCGCCGAGGCCTTTGACACGCCCGACGACCATGTCTTCGAAATGGCCCAGACCAAGGCCTTCTCAGGCCAGCCGCTGGGCCGCCCGATTCTCGGCTCGATCGCCAGCCTGAAGCCGGTCGATCGCACGACCATCAGCGACTGGCGCGCGCGGCTCTATTCGCCCGACCGGATGGTGGTGGCGGTGTCCGGGGCGGTGGACGAGGTCGAGCTGCTGGCCCTGGCCGAGCGCTGGTTCGCCGACGCTGTGGCCCAGCCCGCCGATGCGCCGGAGCCCGCGACCTTCGTCGGCGGCACGGCGGCCCTGTCGCGCAAGATTGAACAGGCCAATCTGGTGTTCCAGCTTCCTTCGCTGGCGACGGGCGATCCGGGCATTCCGGCGCTGCGGCTGTTCACGGAGATCCTCGGCGGGGGGATGGCGTCCCGCCTGTTCCAGAGCGCGCGCGAGGAGCGGGGACTGGCGTACGCCATCGACGCCTATCAGGAGCCCTATGAGGACGGCGGGGTGCTGGGGATCTATGCTGGCGCGGCGGCGCACCGGGCGGTGGAACTGGCGCAGGTCTGCGCCGACGAGATCCGCGACCTGACGCTGAAGGGGCCGACCGACGCCGAACTGTCGCGCGCCAAGGCGGTTCTGAAGGGCGGGCTATGGATGTCGGACGAGAGCCCGGCCAGCCGCGCGGGGCGCAACGCCGCCCAGACCCTGATGTTCGGCGCGCCGGTGCCGTCGGACGACACGGCCGCCCGGATGGAGGCGGCGACGGTCGCGGACTTGAAGGCCGTCGGCGAGCGGATACTCGCCTCGGGCAAGGCCTCGACGGCGGTGCTGGGGCCCAAGGCGGCGGCGTCGGCGGGCAAGGCGTTCTCGGAGCGGGTGGCGACCTGACTTCCGTCTCCCTCTGGGAGACGGGGGATTGATGCGCTATCTCTTCGTCTATGGCCCTGCTGGACTGGATGACGGATGCGACCGGTCCCGTGGTCGAGGGCGCGGGCGTGCTGCTGCGGCCGCCGCGCACGGGCGATTATTCGGCCTGGGCCGACCTCCGGGAGCATTCGCGGGACTACCTGCAACCGTGGGAGCCGTCCTGGCCCGACGACGACCTGACCCGGGCCGCCTATCGGCGCAGACTGGGCGTCTATGCGCGCGAGATGGAGTTGGGCCACGCCTGGCCGTTCTTCGTCTTCGATCTGTCCGGGCGGACCCTGATGGGGGCCATCACCCTGTCGAACGTGCGCCGCGGCGTCGCAGAGACCGGCACCCTCGGCTATTGGGTCGGGGAACCGTTCGCCGGGCTTGGCGTGGCGACCGCCGCCGTGCGGGCCATGACAGGGTTCGCGTTCCGCTCGGTGCGCCTGCATCGGCTGGAGGCGTCCTGCCTGCCGGCCAACATGGCGTCGCGCCGGGTTCTGGAAAAAGCCGGGTTCCTGAAGGAGGGCGAGGCGCGGGCTTATCTTAAAATTAACGGCGCATGGGCAGATCATATCCTGTTCGGCCTCGTAGCGGACGACGTCGCTGTGTCCTGAAGGAACGCCTGCACCCGTGACCCCGCGACCCCGTACCATGACCTGGGACGCGACCACGGCCATCGAGGCGCTGGCCGCCGCTGATTCCGCCCTGTGGATCTGGACCCCGAGCGAAGATCAGATCCGTTTCACCGGCGCGACCCGTTCGCTGGGACTGGGCCCTTTGGCGCCGGAATGTTCGGGCGCCGCCTTCATCGCCCTCGCCCTGCCCCAGGACCGGTCACTGGCCGAACGGGTGCTGAAACCCGCCGCCGAAGGGACCGAAGTCGCCTTGCGTCTGCGTATGCGTGGAGCCGAGACCTGTCTGTGGCGTGGCGTCTGGCTTGAGGATGGCCTTCGCGCCGCCGGCATGGTGGCGCTGGAAACCAAGATCGCAGGCGCTGACAAGGATGTGCTGACCGGCCTGCTGGACCGCCGCAGCTTCCTCAACCGCGCGGCCGAGACCCTGACCGCGCCCGGCGAATACGACATGGTCGTCGCCGATATCGACCGCCTGCGCCGCCTCAACGAGGCCCTGGGCCACGAGCGCACCGACATGGTGATCTCCGCGCTCGGATCGCGCATGGCCGCCGCCTTCTCGTTCGACGCCAATCCGGCACGGATCGGCGAGGACGAATTCGCCGTACTGGTGCCGCGCGGGGTCGGCAACGCCGCCGATCGGCTCAGGGATGCGCTGGAACAGCCGCTCCGGGTCGCGGGCTTCGACATCTATCCGACCGTCTCGATCGGTTCGGTGACCTTCGAGGGCGGGCCGGACGCGCCGGACGCCGCCGAGCTTTTGCGCCGGGTCGAACTGGCTGTCGGCGCCGCCAAGAAGGCGGGACGCGGCGGGGCCGCCGCCTATGGACGGGCGATGGAGAGCGACAGCCTCAGCCGCCTGGCGCTTGAGGCCGACCTGCGCAACGCCTTCGTGCGCGGCGAGATCGAACCCTTCTTCCAGCCGATCGTGAACCTGAACACCGGCGCGGTGGCCGGGTTCGAGGCCCTGGCCCGATGGCGTCACCCCAAGCGCGGTCTGGTGCCGCCGGACGAGTTCCTGGGCCTGACCGACGAGATGGGCCTGATGAACGATCTGGGCCTGATGATGATGACCCAGTCGGCGCGCCAGCTGGCGGAGTGGCTGAAGCGCCACCCCTCGGCCGGCAAGCTGTTCTGCAGCGTCAACCTGTCGGTCGGCGAGATCGAGCGGCCGAACCTGGTCAAGGATGTCGCGCGCGTGATCCAGGAAACCGGCCTGCCCTGGGGCGCGCTGAAGCTGGAGGTCACCGAGGGCGACATCATGCGGGACACGGCCTCGGCCGCGATCATCCTGCAGAAGCTCAAGGATGTGGGCGCGTCGCTCGCGCTCGACGACTTCGGCACGGGCTTCTCGTCGCTGTCCTATCTGGCGCGGTTGCCGTTCGATACGCTGAAGATCGACCGCTATTTCGTGCTGACAATGGATAAGGACGAGGGCTCGGCGAAGATCGTCAAGTCGGTCGTCAACCTGGGTCGCGACCTGAACCTGGAGGTCGTGGCCGAGGGGGTGGAGAACGCCGGGCTGGCGGCCCTGCTGCTCGACGCCAACTGCCACTACGGCCAGGGCTTCGGCTATGCGCCCGCCCTGCCGGCGCAGGAGGCCGAGGTCTATCTCAATGAAAGCCTTTCCGACGGCGTCGCGCCGCTGAAGGCGCGTTCGGGGTGAACTTTACTCCGCCGCGTGGGCGTGTGCATCGACGCCCGGCAGTGGCCAGTTTTTCCAGCTTCCGGGGGCGAGCGTCTTCGATACGCTGAGCAATTCGATGCCCACCAGCCTGCCTTGAGCATCGAAATCAGCGACGATGCCCGGTGCGAGCTCATCGGTGTCAGCGATCGGCCCTTCGCCCACTACGATGTAGGCGGCGTCGGCATCAGGATCGTACGTGTTGGCGCGCATGTCGCTTTGCTGCTCTTCGGTCCGGGCAGACCGTAATAACATGAAAGTGGTCTTCCGTCTCTCGGACCACCACGCGCAGGTAGCGGCCGCCAAATTCCGGGACGGCTGCGAGCCTCCATCCCAGGGTGGGATCATTGGGATCGGCCTCGATCCATTCGGGCTTTCCGATCGCGCGCTCTACCCACGATTTGCGCAGCATTCGCTCTTTCATCTGGTCAACTGCATGCTGGGAGTAGGTTACGGTCTTCATGGACCGATGCTTACGCCGCCAATCCAATCGAGCAAGGCGCTCGCCTTGGGGCGTTTGCGGAAATCTAGGCCCTGCCGCTCTGCCCCGACAGCATCGCCGCATCGACGCCGAGGCCGGCCAGCGCGCGCGCCCACTTCGTGTCGAAATCCGTATCGAACAGCAGGTCGAGGTCGGCGTCGGCCGTCAGCCAGACGTTCTCGCCCAGTTCCTCCTCCAGTTGGCCGTCGCCCCATCCGGCATAGCCGAGCAACAGGGTCGAACGGCGCGGGCCGGTGAGGGGGTCGGTCATGGCCGCGAGCGCCTCGCGCGTGCCGGTCAGGGCAAGGCCCGCGCCGAACGGTGTGGAGGTGTCGTCGATCATCCAGTCGTCGGTGTGGAGCACGAAGCCGCGCTCGCGCTCGACCGGGCCGCCGACCATGACGGGGCGACCCCTCGACGCGTCGGGGGCGTTGACCGACAGTTTGGTCAGGACGGCCTTCAGGTCGACGCCGGGGGCCGGCCGATCGACGCGCACGCCCATCGCATGGTCGGGCCCGTGGGCGCAGACCAGGATCACCGCATGCTCGAAACGGGGGTCGCCGATGCCGGGCATGGCCACCAGCAGCCGGCCCGCGAGGGATTGGAAGTCGTCCATGACTGAATGATCGGTGCGCCGGGGGCGTTACGCAAGGCGAGAGCGGTCACGATCACGCTTGGCGAGGGCTACGGGTGCGCCTATCTGACCGAAGTCGGCGCACGCGCCTCTTTTACAGACCTCCCGGAGCCTCCCATGACGATCCAGATCGGCGACCGCATCCCCTCGGCCACCCTGTCGCAAGGCACTCCGGAAGGCCCCAGGCCGGTCCAGACCGACGAGTTCTTCAAGGGCAGGACCGTCGCCCTCTTCGCCGTTCCCGGCGCCTTCACCCCGACCTGCTCGGCGCGTCACCTGCCCGGTTATGTCGACAACAAGTCGGCGCTCGCAGACAAGGGCGTGGACGTGATCGCCTGCCTGTCCGTCAACGACGCCTTCGTGATGAACGCCTGGGCCGAGAGCCAGAGCCTGACCCCGGATGACGTGGTCATGCTGGCCGACGGCAGCGGCGACTTCACTCGCACGCTCGGCCTGGTGCTGGACGCACGAGGTTTCGGCATGGGCGAGCGCTCGCAGCGCTATTCGATGCTGGTCAAGGACGGCGTCGTCACCCAGTTGAACATCGAACAGGGCGGCGAGTTCAAGGTGTCGTCGGCGGAACACCTGCTGGCGCAGCTTTAAAGGCTGGCGGCGCATGACGGACGTCTTCTCTCCGGAGAAGCGCAGCGCCGTCATGCGTCGGGTCAAGGGGCGCGACACCGCGCCAGAGATCGCGGTGCGGCGCATGCTGCGCGCGGCGGGGGTCGGCTATCGGCTGGGCGGCTCAGGCCTGCCCGGCAAGCCGGATATTGTGATGCAGGGGCGGCGGACGGTGGTCTTTGTCCACGGCTGTTTCTGGCATGGCCACGACTGCGCGAGGGGCTCGCGAAAGCCCAGGGCCAATGCCGGTTACTGGACCGCCAAACTGGCGAGGAATGTCGCCAGGGATCGTCAAGTCGCCGCCAAATTGATTAACGACGGCTGGCGTGTCGTCACGGTCTGGGAATGTGGGCTGAAGGCGCCGGACGCCGCGTCGAAACTGCTCGCCGAGGTGACCGGTCAGGCGGCGACGGTCTCGGCCTCGCTGGCTTCAGGCTCTTCGCCCGCCAGGACGTGACTGAGGGCGCCCAGCAGGGCGGTCGGGGTCAGGGGCTTGGACACGAAATAGGTCATGCCGGCGGCCATGCAGGCGGAGATGTCGTCGGGCGAGGTGTCGGCCGTGACAGCGATCACGGGGGTCGCGGCGTTCAACCCGCCGCCGGCGCGGAGCCTGCGGGTGGTTTCGCGGCCGTCCAGCTCTGGCATCCGAACATCCATGAAGATGACGTCGAACTCGGCGGTCTCACACTGGGCCAGGGCCAGAAGGCCGTCGGCGGCGGTCGCGATATCGCAGCCCAGCGGAGTGAGGATCAGCTCCACCGCGCGGCGGTTGATGTCGTGGTCATCGACGACCAGCACGCGCAGGGGCCGGTCCGCCTCCTGCTCGGGGTCGTTGCCGATCTCGTTGCCGATCTCGGGGCCGCTCTCGACCGGCAGCGTCTCGGCCTCGGGCTCTATGGACGCAGGAGCGGTCTCAAAGACCGGCGTGGAGGGCGTGGGCGCGGGCGTAGCCGCACGGGGCGTCCGTGGGGTTAGGCTGCGGACGATGTCGCCCCGGCTCTCCTGGTTGAAGCCCCTCGGTGCGACGACGATGGCGTCGCCGCGTGGCAGAAGAAGCGACAGGGTGAAGGCGGCGCCCTCTCCCGGACAGCTGCGGGCGGTCAGGCGGCCACCCATCAGTTCGGCCAGGTCTCGGCTGATGCTGAGGCCCAGGCCCGTGCCGCCGTGGCGGGCGCTGACCCCCTCCGCAGTCTGGTCGAACGGGGTGAACAGCCGGGTCAGCTGCTGATGCGTCATGCCTGGGCCGGTGTCGGCCACCTCGATCAGGATCGCATAGTGCGCAGGCTCTTCCAGCCAGGCCGAAAGGCGCAGGGTGACCGAGCCCTCGGCCGTGAACTTCATCGCGTTTGAGACGAGGTTGTTCAGCACCTGACGCAGGCGCATGGGGTCGCCCTTGACCGAGTGCGGGATGCTGGACGCGCCCTCGACGCGCAGGTTCAGCCCCTTGGCGCGGGCCTCGCCCTGCCAGAACATCAGGGTCTGGGCGATCAGGCCGCGAAGGCTGAAGTCGACGGTCTCGACCGTCATCCGGCCGGCGTCGAGCTTGGAGTGATCCAGAAGATCGTCGAGCAGCGCCTTCATCATGATCCCGGCGTCGGTGATCAGCGCGGCCTGGGCGCGGGCGGCGCCGTCGGTCGCGCCGCGCTCCAGCTCGGCCGCGCCGGTCAGAATGGCGCTGATGGGGGTGCGCAGGTCATGGCCCACGGTGGCCAGGAAGATGGAGCGACCGGCCATGATGCGCTCGGCGTCGGCCCGGCGTTGATCTGCTTCAAGGCGCGCGGCGATCTCGGCGTCGGCGGCCTGGTTCATGCGCTGCCAGGTCGACAGACAGTAGACGCCGAAGACCACAAAGGCGACGGCGGCGGCGGTGACGAACGACGACGACGCGCCGTACCAGGCCATCCAGAACGGGGTGGCGGTCATGTAGAGGAAGTGCGGCGCGATGGTGACCGCCAGCACCATTTTCGAGCGGGGCGAATTGATCACGCCATAGATGGCGCCCGAGGCGACCAGAACGGCGGCGCAGACTCCGCCCATCGGACCGCCGGTCAACCAGAGCGGAATCGACAGACTGCCGAAGGCGGCGGCGTTCAGGAACAGCATGGCCACGCCGGCGGCGGACCGGACCGGTCCCATTCGCTCGACCTTGCCGCTGTTGATGGGGTCGAAGATCATCAGGTCCAGCAGTTGGACCATGAAGTAGGTTCCGACCCAGATGCTCGAGAAGGTCCAGCCGAACAGGGGGCTGAAGACCATGGCGGTGGCGGCGCCCATGCCCAGGCGCTGCAGCAGGGCCTTGCGGCGGCGGCGGACCGCCGGGGCCCACGTCGGCGACGTGATCGTACTGGCCTCCGACATTCTGCCCCCGCTAAAACGCGCGGTCTTCGCCACGCATCAGGAGACTATGCCCGGCTTGCCCCTAACGCTCCGTCAACGGAGGCGCCGAAACCGCCTCGGCGACGCTGGAAAAACCTTCGGCGCGCAAACGGGCGGCGAGATCGCGTTTGATCCGGACGACCAGATCGGGGCCGTCGTAGATCAGGGCGGAATAGATCTGGATGGCCGACGCGCCCGCGCGGAGCCGCTCCCAGGCGTCCTGGCCCGATGCGATGCCGCCGACGCCGATCAGGGGCAGGCGGCCTTCGGCGGCCTCGGCGGCGTTCCGAAGCGCGGCCAGGGCCTTGCCGCGCAGGGGCGCGCCGCTGAGGCCGCCGGTTTCGGCCCGGTCGTGCGAGGTCAGGCTGTCGGGACGGTCGAGCGTGGTGTTCGACACGATCAGGGCGTCGATCCGGTGGACCAGGGCCGCCTCGACGATCATGGCGATCTCGGCGAAGGTCAGGTCCGGCGCGATCTTCAGGAAGACGGGCGCGGCGGTTGTCCGGGCTTCGGCGATGCGGCCCAGCAGGTCGTCCAGCGCCTCCCGACCCTGCAGCGCGCGCAGGCCGGGCGTGTTGGGCGAGGAGATGTTGATGGTGAAATAGTCGCTGAGGCCGGCGAGGCGTCTGAGGCCGGTGACATAGTCGGCCGCGCGATCGTCGGTGTCCTTGTTGGCGCCCAGATTGGCGCCGATCACAGCACCCGAGGGGCGGGCGGACAAATGGCCCGCGAAGGCCTCAAGCCCGGTGTTGTTGAAGCCCATCCGGTTGATGATGGCCCGGTCCTGCGACAGGCGGAACAGGCGGGGTTTCGGATTTCCGGCCTGGGGCAGGGGGGTGACCGAGCCACATTCGACGAAGCCGAAGCCGAGGCGGGCGAGGCCGCGCAGGGCTTCGCCGTTCTTGTCGAACCCGGCGGCGAGGCCGATCGGGTTGGACAGGTTCAGGCCCGCGATCCGGGTCGCCAGGATCGGGTCGTCGGCACGCGGCGCGGGCAGGGGGATGGTCTTCAGAGCCTGGATGGCGAGCCCGTGCGCCGTCTCGGGGTCAAGCCGACGCAGGATCGCGGCGCCGAAGTCGGGGACGGGCATCTATTCCTCCCCCGTGGGGGGAGGTGGCGCGGCGCTTCTTTGCGCCGTGACGGAGGGGGTCCGATCTGGATTCGGTGTCTGGGGTTGGCCCCCTCCACCGCTTCGCGGTCCCCCTCCCCCGATGGGGGAGGAATAGGCCACAGCCTCGGTGACCGCCGTCACCGGCAGGAGGCCGTAGATATGCGGGAACAAGGCGCCGCCGCGCGAGGCCTCCCAGACGATCGTGTCGTCGAGCGTCGTCAGGTCGACGGTCAGGAGCACAAGGTTTTCGCGCCCGGCGTAGTGTTTGCGCGCGGTCTCATCCAGCTGATCGGCGGTCGACAGGTGGATGTAGCCGTCCGCCAGATCGACGGCGGACCCGGCATAGACGCCCTCGGCCACAACCTCGCGCCATTCGGCGGCGTCGATGATCTTGTAGGCGACGGTCTCGGTCATCAGTCCTCGGCCCCGCCGCCGAAGGCCTTGGGTGTGAGGAAGCCGTCGTAGGCGCAGCGACCGGCGACATCGACCTCGAAGATGGCCGCCGCGCCCGTTGGGAACCCACCCGCCATCCGGTCGAGCACCGACGGGGAGGCGGCGCTCTCGGTCAGATACTCCATGGCCAGCAACTGGACGCCGGGATTGTGAGCCATGACGAGCAAACAACCCGCCTTGTCCTCCGCATCCTCGACGAAGCGACGGATGATGTCGGTGGTGGCGTCGTAGAGGCGGGGCTCGATGCGGACCTCGACGTCCCCGAGCGAGTCGTGCATCGCCTCCCAGGTCTGTCGCGTCCGGGTGGCCGAGGACACCAGGGCGAGGTCGGGCCGCAGGCCCTTGTCGGCCAGAATGCGGCCCATCAGGGCGGCGTCGTCCAGCCCGCGCGGCGTCAGGGCGCGATCACGGTCGAGGCCGCTTTCGGCGGCCCGCTCGGTCTTGGCGTGGCGCATCAGGATCAGGCGGTGCATGGGCCCGCGCTTAAAGAGGTTCGGCGTCTGTATCCAGTCTTCGAGACAGAGGATTGCGCGTGATCGGGCCGCGCGTGACGGGCTGGGGCTGTAGCCCGGGCGCCTCGGCGCGCACGCGCAGGGTCGCGCCCGAGGGACGGATGCGGGCGTAGGCCTGACGGGTCGCCTCAAGCAGAATCACCCCGGCGGCGCCCGGCGCGATACGGCGACCGATCTGTTCGAATCCGTCGGCGAGGCCCAGCAGCGGGGTCCATGGCGGAACATAGAGGGTCTGGGACCAGGCGGTCGGCTCCAGGCCGGCGGCGCGGACCAGTCGTTCCAGCTGGCCCCGGGTAAAGGGGCGGCCGTGACCGAAGGGGGTGCTTTCGGCCCGGGCCCACATGCCGCCCCGCGCGGCGGCGGCCAGAATAATGCGTCCGGCCGGGGCCAGGGCGCGCACGGCTTCGGTCAGCAGCTGGGCGGGATCGTCCGCCTCCTCCAGCGCATGGACCAGAAGCACGCGGTCGAACGATCCGGCCGGGAAGGGCAGCCGCCTGTCGTCGACCAGAAGGGTGCGGTTGCGCCCGGCGGCGGGCCAGACCTCGACGCCCTGGCCCGAAGGCATGGCGGCGATGACACGGCGGGCGCCGACGAAGGCGTCCAGCCAGGGCGTGGCGTAGCCGATGCCGAGCACGTCGCAGCCCGGCGCCTCGCCCCAGGCATCCTCCAGCCGCTCCGCCAGCAGCCGACGCACCAGCGCACCGGTCGGCTCGCCGTAGAAGGATCGCAGGTCTTCGATGGCGCGGCGCATGGTCCTGACTATATGGCGATGAGGCTTACCGAACCAAGGACGACCCATGCCCCTGACCGTTCACCTGTTTCCGGCGCGGACCGACAACTACGCCTTCCTGGCGCGGGACGAGGCGACGGGGACGGTCGCGGCCATCGACACGCCGGACGCACAGGTGATCCTGGACGGGATCGCCGGCCTCGGCTGGGGCAGGCTGGACCGGATCATCAATACCCACTGGCACCCTGACCACACCGAGGGCAATGCGCGGCTCCAGGCCGAGACCGGTTGCGACATCTGGGGGCCGGAGGAGGTGCGAAAGGTCGCGCCGCTGGACCGGGTGGTCGAGGAGGGCGACATGGTCATGATCGGCGCCACGCCCCTGCATGTAACCGCGACGCCGGGTCATACGCTGGGCCATGTGGTTTTCCGTTCAGCGGCGGACGCCATCGCCTTCACCGGCGACACCCTGTTCCCGCTGGGCTGCGGGCGGCTGTTCGAAGGCACGCCGGAGCAGATGTGGGACAGCCTCAGCCGCCTGTTGGCCTGGCCCGACGAGACGGTGCTGTACGGGGCGCACGAATATACGGCGGCCAACGCCCGTTTCACCCTCAGCATTGATGATCGGCTGGAGGTGAAGGCGCATGCGGAGGCGATCTTCGCGGCGCGCGAACGGGGCGAGCCGACGGTGCCGACGAGCATGAAGATCGAGCGGGCCTTCAATCCGTTCCTGACCGCCGGCAACGCGGAAGAGTTCGCCCGGCGTCGCGCAGCGAAGGATTCGTTCGCCGGCTAGTCCCGCGTTGCGACGGCCTGGATGATGCTGGAGGACGACGGCCGTCCGGCCTGTCCCTGTCGTGGATCGACGACGACCCGCAGATCGCCGCGCGAGAAGGTCACGGAGCTGCGGGAGCCCTCCACCAGAGTGATGCTGCGCAGGCCGTTGACCCGGTCGCGGAAGGTCGGGGTGCGGGCCATGCGGATGACCGCCTCGGTGGTCACGATCAGGGCGTCGACCATCAGGGCCTCCGACTGTTCGCCCGTCAGGTTGACGACGATCAGCCGGCCCAGGGCCTGGCTGACCAGACTTCCGCGCTGGTTCATCAGGGTGAACAGCCGGATCGGGCCCAGCGTCGGCAGTTCAAGCGGCGGGGCCACCCCGATGCGCGAGGCCGGAGAGCCGTTCGGCGTGCGGGTCGTGTAAAGGGTCAGGCCGCCGTCCGGCGTGACACGCAGGATCTGGGCCCCGCCGTCGTTGCGATAGATGACGTCGCCGCGCGGCGCGGGCGTCGAGCGCAACACCCAGGTCTCTTCCCGTCGCTCGAACCGGAACAGCGGACGCGTGCCCCGGCCGTCGAAGATGAACCGCTCACCGACGTCGGAAGCATAGAGGCCGTTGGCCGGGAGGCCGCGCTGGCTGTCATTCTGGAAGGTCTGATTCTGCTCGGCCTGGGCGTTGCCGCGCACCTGGGCCTCGGCGGCCGAAGCGACCATGATCGCCAGAACGACGACGGCGAACGCCATCGTCGCCGGGACCGGCGATCGCGCCGTCTCGTGCTTGACCCTTGAACTCATGGCCGAAAGCGTTGCGCGGGAGCCGCGGCGGATTTTGGGCGACGAAAAGGTCAGCCGACCAAGTATTGACCACCGTTCAGCGACAGCGTGCAGCCTGTGACATATCCGGCACGCTCGCCCGACAGCCAGGATACCATGTCGGCGATCTCCTCGCCCTTGCCCAGACGGCCCACGGGGATCTGGGCGATGATGCCGGCCAGGACCTTCTCGTCCATGGCTCCGACCATTTCCGTGTCGATATAGCCGGGCGCGATACAGTTGACGGTGACGCCCTTGCGCGCGTTTTCCAGGGCCAGGGCCTTGGTGAAGCCGATCATCCCGGCCTTGGCGGCGGAATAGTTGGTCTGGCCGATCTGGCCCTTCTGGCCGTTGATCGAGGAGATGTTGACGATGCGGCCGAAGCCGCGGTCGCGCATGCCGTTTATCACCTGGCGCGTCATGTTGAACACGCTGTCCATGTTGACGCGGATGACCTCGGACCACTGGTCGGCGCTCATCTTGTGGAAGAAGCCGTCGCGGGTGATGCCGGCATTGTTGATCAGGACATCAATGGGACCCAGGTTCGCCTCGACGTCGGCGACGGCGCGGGCGCAGTCCTCGTAGGAGCCGACATTGCCCTTCACGACCATGACGCCCAGCTCGCGCGCCGTGGCCTCGGCCGCCTCCGCATTACCGGAATAGCCGGCGGCGACGGACATGCCGTCTTCCTTCAGGCGCTGAACAATCGCCTTGCCGATACCGCGGGTTCCACCCGTGACGAGAGCCACTCGAGCCATGTGCGTTCCTGTTTCCCTGACGGTCCGGTCTGGCGCCGAACCTTTGTCAGGGAAATCACTAGCCTGTGGAGGGTTGCGCGGAAAGCCGTGGTTGCGCGCCTGATCCGTCAGACGATCTTCGCAGCCTCGTCGAAGGTCAGCCGGGGGCTGCGCGGGAAGAGATTGTCGTCGTTGCCGTAGCCGAGGTTGATAATGAAATTCGGCTCGATGTCGCCGTCGGGGAAGAACTCGGCCTTCACGCTCGCCGGGTCGAAGCCGGACATGGGACCGACATCGAGACCCAGGGCGCGGGCGGCGAGCAGGAAATAGCCGCCCTGCAGCGAGGAGTTGCGGAAGGCGCTTTCACGACGTCCGGTCTCTTCGCCGAACCAGTCGCGGGCGCCCGGCGCATGCGGAAACAGGTGCGGCAGGTGATCGTGGAAATTCATGTCGTAGCCGAGGATGACCGTGACCGGCGCCTGGGCCGTCTTGGCCTGGTTGCCCTCGCTCATCAGCGGCACGAGGCGCGCCCTGGCCTCGGGCGACGTGACGAAGACAAGGCGGGCCGGGGTGTTGTTCACCGCCGTCGGGCCGAATTTGGTCAGGTCATACAGGCGGTGCAACAGCTCGGTCGGCACGGGACGGTCGGTCCAGCCGTTGCGCGTGCGGGCCTCGGTGAAGACCTGGGCCAGGGCCGCGTCGGTGAGCGGGACGTCTCGGGCGGGGAGAGAGTCGAAAGCCATTGGAAAATCCCTGAAAATCTACAACTGCATCAGCAGCGGTTTTATATAAAGGGATAGGATCGCGCTGGTTCAAGCAAATTCGCATCAACTGCGGTTACAATTAGTCCGCGGCTAGGTGAGCCGGGCGATCAGGGCCTGCGCCGCGGCCGGGTTCCGCACCTTCGCCCCCGAGATGAAATAGGCGAACACCTCGCCGCGTTCGGCCCAGGCCCTCGTCTGCTGCGCCACCGCGTCCAGCTCGCCCGAGGTCATGCCGATCGGCCCGTCCTCGCGGCTGGACATCAGACGCGCGTAGGTGAAGTCGGCGGTCGGCTCGTCGATCTGGGGCCAGGTCGGTGCCTCGTCGTCGACGGCATAGACGATGGCGGCGCCGTATTTCGCGGCGAGATCGTAGAACTGCTGTGTCGCGAAGGTCGGGTTGCGGACCTCGAGCGCGTGCCTCAGGCGGACCCCGTCCTTCTCCATCGGCAGCAGCTTCAGGAAGCCCTCGAAGTCCTCGGTATCGAACTTCTTGGTCCCCATGAACTCCATCGCGCTTAGCTGGCGACGATCAGTTCAACGGCGAAACGTCAACCGAAAAAACGGCGGCTCCGTCGAATGTCTGCTATTCGGGAAAGAGCCAACTTCCGCTTCCGACCCATTGCGGACATGCCGCCGGTCGGTGATGGTTCGGGATGGCCGAGACACCTCAACAGGTTCCAGACTTCTTCCTCCACGATGTCCGGTATGACGTTGGGTCGCTCGTCGTCACGTTGGCCGTTGAAGGTGTTCCCCACTTCGAGGTGCAGTTCGATCCGCCTAGGGCCTTTCGCTCCTACGCGGAGAGCGACTTCTGGGCTTATCTGCAAGCCTTCGAAGGCCAACCGCTGATCACGACTCAGGACGGCGGAACCGGCGTCTTCATGAGCGAGAACGCACCATACGTCGTCGAATATCGAAAACATATGCGTGCGTCTCAGCCCGAACCCACGTTCTCTTGCCTGATAGCGACCGCCCAAGAATGTGTTGAGGTGGTCTGCTTCGAGAGGCCCACGATCAGGTTCCTCTAGGTCCGCTTCCCACCCCGAACTGACCTGCACGATGTCCGCTTTCGGCGTGTCCGTCGAATGTCCGCAAACGGGCGTCAGGCTAAAGGCTGAACCCGACCCAAAGCGGACCTCAGCCCGGGTTGGGCAGCTTAGAAATGAACTGGTCTGAAAAGGGTGCTCCGTGTGCGTGGGGCTCATACCAGATGTCGGTCTTGCCCTCGAAGAACCGGGAAACCTCGTAGCGGTCGTCGAAGACTTCGATTTAGAGGTTCTTCGCTTCCTCGGTCTCCCACTCGACGAGAAAGGTAGGCCAATACCCGGCGAGATGGACGGAGCGGGTCGCTTGGATTTCTGCATGTGTGCAAGCAGGTCGTCGAGATTGCGAACAACCGATGCCGCATATTCATCCGGACGAACCGCTACAACCTCAGCAACAGCCCGCTGCACCATTGCCCAATCGTCAATGCCCTTGCTCATGGCAGCACCTTCGCGTGGCTAAGCGGACTTTGCAAAGCATCCGCTTAGGCCGGAACGGCGCGGTGGCGGACCGCAGCCCTGAGGAGTCTTCCGCCTAAGAGGAGGAGGGCCATCACCACAAACTGATAGGCACCAGCCCACGCGAGAGTAGCCCATGAGCTTGTTGGAGCGGCGAAGTTGGCGCGAAAGACACCAACCCAGAGTATTGCCGAAACTGCCAAGCCCGCGCCGGTCGCCAAGATCAGCGGAAGCGCAGATGTCAGCGGGCGCGCGGAGCGAAACGCGACCACATAGAACGCGGTCGAGCAGGCAGCCGCCAAACCCCAAAGGGGCAGCGGCTGATAAAGCAGTCCAACGAAGAGGACGGTGAGTGTCACCAGCAAGGTCACGAGCAGCCCCCCAAACGCCAGCAGTCTCATCGGAACCTGTTTCATGAGACGTCATCCTACGGGAGCCAATGTCCGCTTCCCACCCAGAGCGGACCTGCACGACGTCCGCTTGCGGCGCGTCCATCGAATGTCTGCAATCGGGCGTCAGGCTAATGGCCGAACCCGACCCATAGCGGACCTATGGCTTCCGCAAGCTGCCTGACGTTGCAATCCACACTCCGATCGACGCCAAAAAGCACGTCGTCGCATATCCGGCATACCAAGGGGCGAGGAGCCACCGAAAGACGCCAATGTCAGTCAGGTATTTCCAATACCTGTGCGTCTCGTCTGTGAGGGCGAGGAAAGCGATGTGACCTGCTACGTAGATGGTGCACAGGGATAGCAGGGCGATAAGAAGAGCATCTTTGAGCCTGTAGCCCCGACGGATTGCCACCGCGTAGGCAAGGCTGAGGCCAACGAGAACTGCCCAAACAAACCAATCCGACGTTTCGCTATTCTGAACCTGCACCCACATGGCTCTGGGCATAGAATGCCGGTTCGGCTGCACAGCGACCAATGCGGTGAAAACAACAGCCGACACCAACGCCCCAACGGCTGCAAATCGATGGGTCTTCCGCTGATCGACCATGCCAAACGGTATCAGCGCGGATGTCCGCTATCCACCCAGAGCGGACATTAAAGAGGTCTTCTTCTGGACGCTGACGGGGGCCGCGATATCGCCGTTGTGTTATTAGTCGTTCATGTTATGAACTGCCAGTTGATCGGGCCCAGCTTGTCGCCCAGCAGGGTCAGGCCCTGGTCGAGGAACCTCGCGAAGCTCTCGCCGCCCTCGGACAGGATTTTCCGGTTGGTGCAGTAGCGGCTGGCCTTCACGGAAAAGACGAAGCCCTCCGGCGTCTCGTCGCGCCATTTCATCCAGCTGTCAGGCTTGAACGTCGAATAGTAGGTGCCGTTGATCTCGATCGAGGTCAGGGCCCGTGAGGCATATTCCAGCTCGCGCTTCTGCGTCAGGTCCGACGGATAGAAGACGCCGCGCCAGGGCTCGAAGGTCCAGCCGCCGATACCGACATGGATGGGGTGGGTCATGGGGTGTCCTCCTCGCCGTCGATGGCGTTATCCTGCCAATTCTCGTGCCCGTGGCGAAAACGCAGGATCAGAACGCCCGCCTCATCGACCGTGTAGATGATCACATGGGATTGGAAAGGACGGGCGCGGATCGGCGGCTGGATCGTCTCCCTCAATCGCGACGCCAGAGGATAGTCGGCGATCTGTTGGACAGCTCGCCGAAGGCCGGCGACATAGGTTTCAGCCTGCCGTCGTCCGAACATTTCCGAGCTGCTGAGATAGATCGATTTCAGATCGGCTTCAGCCGCCCCGGCGTAGCGGACCCGCAATGGTCAGGCCGCCCGCGAACCTGTGCGGCTCCCGGCTTCCGCGCGCGCCTCCGTGATGATCTCGTCGAAGCTCTTTTCACTGACGCCGGACGCATAGGCTTCATCGACCAGTCGCTGCATGCTGGCGATCTTCTCCGCCTTCACCTGCTCCTTGCGGATCAGGTCGCGGACGTAGTCGCTGGAGTTGGCATAGCGGCCATCGGCGGACTGGGCCTCGACCCAGGCCTTCATCTGATCGGGGAGGGAGATGTTCATCGTGGCCATGACGTCAGCGTCTGCCCGATGGCAAACCTTGTCAAGAACCGTAGTCGACGCCGGTCAGATAGAGCCCATCGGACGGCGCCACGGGTCCGCAGGCGGTACGATCCCTCGCCTCGAGCGCCGCCTTCACGTCGTCGGGCGTCCGGCGGCCGAGACCGGCCTCGACCAGGGTGCCGGCCATGGACCGGACCTGGCGGTGCAGGAAGGAGCGGGCCTCGAACACCAGGTGCACCTCCTCGCCCACGCGTCGGACCGTCGCCACATCGAGGGTCTTCTCCGGCGACTTCGACTGGCAGGCCAGGTCGCGGAAGGTGGTGAAGTCGTGGTGGCCGATCAGGTGGTTCGCGCCAGCCTGCATGACCTCGTCGTCAAGGGGTTTGCGCACATGCCAGACCCGGCCCCGCTCCAGCGCCGGGCGGCCGGGGCGGTTGAGGATACGGTACAGGTATTTGCGGCCCGTGGCCGAGAAGCGGGCATGCCAGTCGTCGGCCACGGCCCGGCAATCGAGGACGGCGACGCCCTCCCTGATCAGATGGGCGTTCAGGGCGTTCATCACCGTGGCGGCCGGCCAGTCCTTGTCGAGGTCGACATGGGCGACCTGGCCTGTGGCGTGGACCCCGCTGTCGGTGCGGCCCGCAGCGGCGATGCGCAGGGTCTCGCCACAGAAGGCGTGGATGGCCGTCTCGATCGCGCCCTGAACCGTGGGCAGGCCGTCCTGGGCCTGGAAGCCGTTGTAGGGGCCGCCGTCGTATTCGATGTCCAGCCGATAGCGGGGCATCAGCCCAGGATGGTCCCGACCGGCAGGGCGAAGCCGTTGAGGAAGTCGGCGGGCGACGACTGCGCCCTGCCCTCGCGCTGGACGCGGAGCAGGCGGACGGCCCCGTCTCCGCAGGCGATCAGCAGGCCGCCCTCGAGCAGTTCGCCGGGTTCGCCGGCGCCCTCGCTGGACAGGCAGGACAGCAAGGCCTTCACGCGCACGGGGCCGTCAGGGCCAGGGGCCTCGAACCACGCGCCGGGGAAGGGGGACAGGCCGCGGATATGGGAGTCGACCTCGGTCGCCGGGCGGGTCCAGTTAATTCGGGCCTCTGCGGGGGTGATTTTCTTCGCGTAGGTCGGTTCGCCGGTTTGCGGGGTCTCGGTGACGCCGCCGCGTTCGATGGCGGCGAGGGCCCGGGTCCACAGGGTGGCGCCGACCATCGACATGCGTTCAGCCAGGCTGGCGGCCGTGTCGTCCGGCCGGATCGGCAGGATCTCGCTGAGCAGGATCGCGCCCTCGTCGAGCCCCTCCGACATCCGCATGATCTGGACGCCGGTCTCGCGGTCTCCGGCCATGATGGCGCGCTGGATCGGGGCGGCGCCGCGCCAACGAGGCAGCAGGGAGCCATGCAGGTTGAAACAGCCGAGACGTGGAGCCTGGAGCACGGAGGGCTTCAGGATCTGGCCGTAGGCGACGACGCAGGCCGCATCGAGGTCGAGGCTGATGAAGGTCTCGATGGCTTCGGGGGCCTTCATCGACTCCGGCGAGAAGACCGGCAGTCCCATGGCCTCGGCGAAGGCGTGGACCGGCGACGGCGTCAGTTTCTGACCGCGCCCCTTGGGTCGGGGCGGCTGGGAATAGACGGCCACGATCTCATGGCCCGAGGCGATGAGCTCGGCCAAGGACGGCACGGCGAAGTCGGGGGTACCCATGAAGGCGAGGCGCATGGGGCCGCCTTTAGACGCTCGACCTTGATCGGTTAAGGCGGAATCGCATCGCGATTTCGCCGAGATCGTGAATCAAGGTCGCGCTCAAATGTTGGCGTTTACTGCCAGCGGGTGGAGACGCCGCCGCCCTCGTCCCATTCGCCGCCGGCGTCGAGCGCGTCGTCGAACACCAGCAGACGGTCCAGCAGGACGCCGGCGATGATGCCCAGCGCGGCGACGCCGATCAGGGTGGCGACGGAGCCGATGCCGATCTTTTCGGATCGGGTCAGGCGACGGCGGCCGGTGGGATCGATGACGTAGGACTTGCGGCGGGACATCAGGCGTCCTCTCTCAGGCGCATGGTCTTCTTGACCTTGGACATGGCGCGGTCGCGGCGCAGACGCGACAGGTGGTCGATGAACAGGACGCCGTTCAGGTGGTCGAGTTCGTGCTGGTAGCAGACGGCGTACAGGCCCTCGATCTCTTCCTCGATGCGGTTTCCGTCGCGATCCAGATGGGTGACCCGGACGCGGGCGGGGCGTTCGACCTCGTCGAAATACTCGGGGATCGAGAGGCAACCCTCTTCGTAGCAATAGGTCTCGTCCGAGGCCCAGAGGATCTCCGGATTGACGAAGGCGCGCGGATTGGGAACGCGGCTTTCTTCGCCCTCGGCCGGCTCCTCGGCGCCTTCAGGCAGGGGGCCGTCGCCCAGATCCATGACCACGACACGCTTCAGCTCGCCGATCTGCACGGCGGCCAGGCCGATGCCCGGGGCATCGTACATGGTCTCCAGCATGTCATCCATCAGCGAGCGCAGGGCGTCGTCGACGACCTCCACGGGCTTTGATACCTGTTTGAGGATCGCCAGGTCGGGCGCGTTGTCGATGGTCAGGATACGTCGAATGGCCATGGGCGTCAGGTAGGCGCGAGGGCCGGGAGGGTCAAGTTTGCCTCTCTTTCGTCATCCCTCAGCCAGCCGCGGCCTCGCGGCGCAGACCAGGGGATGACGACAGAAAAATCAGCTCTGACCCGGGAGGGGCCTCGGCTTCCGGTCCTCGTCGATGGCGACATAGGTGAAGACGCCCTCGGTCACGCGGGAGACTTCGTGGGTCGAGCGCGGCCGTTTCCATGCCTCGACGCGGACGCGGATCGAGGTGCGGCCGGTCTTCAGGACCGTGGCGTAGAGCGACACCTCGTCCCCGACCGAGACCGGCTGGTGAAACACCATGGCGTCGACCGCGATGGTGGCGCAGCGCCCCTGGGCCAGGTCGAAGGCGGGCGTCGAGCCGGCCAGGTCCATCTGGGCCAGAAGCCAGCCGCCGAAGATGTCGCCTTCAGGGTTGGTGTCGGCGGGCATGGCGATGACCCGCCCGACCAGCATGCCGTCGGGCGTTTCCGGGGAGGGAACGGTCACGAACCTAGTCCTGGGGCTGGAGGTGCTGGTCCAGCCAGCGGAACACCTCGTTGTGCCATTGCAGGCTGTTCTGCGGCTTCAGCACCCAGTGGTTCTCGTCCGGGAAGACGATCAGCCGGCTCTCGATGCCGCGACGCTGCAGGGCCGTGAAGGTCGACAGGCCCTGGGCCGTCGGGATGCGGAAGTCGCGGTCGCCCTGGATCACCAGCATCGGCGTCTTCCACTGGTCGACATGGTTGACCGGATTGAAGCGCTCATAGCCCTCGGGGTTTTCCCACGGCGTGCCGCCGTATTCCCACTCGGTGAACCACAGTTCCTCGGTGGAATAGCCCATGCCGCGCACGTCGAAGACGCCGTCGTGGTTGACCAGGCATTTGAACTCGTCCGACCAGCGGCCGGCAATCCAGTTGATCATATAGCCGCCATAGGAGGCGCCGAGCGCGCAGGCGTTGTCGCCGTCAAGGAACGAGTAGCGTTCCTGCGCCGCCGCCCAGCCCTTCTGCAGGTCTTCCAGCGGACGGTCGCCCCAATGCTCGGAGATCGCGTCGGTGAAGCCCTGGCCGTAGCCGGTGGAGCCGTGGAAATCGATCATCACCACCGCATAGCCGGCGCCGGCGTAGCTTTCCGGGTTCCAGCGGTATGACCAGGAGTTGCCGAATGAGCCTTGCGGCCCGCCATGGATCAGGAAGGCGACCGGGTATTTGCGACCCTCGACATAGCCGGCGGGCTTGATGACGTAACCGTGGACCGTCTCGTCGTTCCAGCCCTCGAACGAGAACTGCTCGGCCTCGCCGAACATGCGGTTGTCGAGTTCCGGGTTCACGTCGGTGATCTGGATCGGCATCTCGCGGCCGCGGAAGGTCTTCACGTAGAGCTCCGACGGCGAGGTCAGGCTGTCCTGGGCGAAGACGAAGCCGGACGGGGTCAACTCGACCGCCGAGACGTGGCCGGGGCCAGTGATCGGGACGACGGTGCCGTTGGCGACATCGATGGAGAACAGCCGGGTCTGGCCGACATCACCGGCGACGACATACAGGGTTCGGCCGTCAGCGGACCATTGCAGGCTGTCTGCCGAACGGTCCCAGTTGGCGGCGACCTGGCGTTTGGCCCCCGTGGCCACGTCCATCAGGGTAACCTGCCAGCGGTCGGCCTCGAAGCCCGGGCGGGCCATGGCGCGATAGGCCAGGGTGCGGCCGTCGGGCGAGAAGACCGGACCGGTATCCCAGGCGTCGTTGGCGTCGGTCAGGTTGGTGAAGCCCTCGCCCGTCAGACCGTTGGTCTTGAACAGATCGAAATTGGTGCTCCACGGCTCCGACTGGCCGGCGACGCGGGCCGAGAAGACGACGGCGTCGCCCTCGGGGGTGAAGGTGAACTCGCTCTCGTCGCCGAAGGGCTTGGAAGGGGTGTCGCCGTCGAAGCCGTGGGTGACCCAGACCGGATCGCCCGAGCCGTCGGCGTTGACCACGAACAGGTGGTTCTGGGTGCCGTCGGCCCAGGTGTCCCAATGGCGCACGAACATCCGGTCATAGACCTGACCCGTCGACTTGCGGGCGGCGGCTTCCGTGCCGCGCGCGACCGAGCAGGCGAGGTCGTCGCAGGTCGGATAGACGGCCAGGGACACCACGACCTTCGAGGCGTCGGGGCTGAGGCGATAGGCGTTGACGTCCAGGGGCAGGTCGGTGACCTGGGCCGCCGTGGCGCCGGTCGAGTCCGTCTTCCAGACCTGGCTGGACCCCGAACGGCCCGAGAGGAAGTACAGGGCGCCGTCCGAACCCCAGCGGGCGGTGTTGGCGCCGTCGTCGGAGATGGCCAGACGACGCGGCTCGCCCTCGCCGTTGAGGGTCTGGATCATCAGGCTGGAGACGCCGCGGTTGGCCTCCATGTCCGTGGCGCGCACATTGTAGACGACGTGCCGGCCGTCCGGCGACACGCGCGGGTCCGACAGCCGGTTGGCGTTCAGCATGTCGGTATAGGTGAACGCGCGTTCCGCGGCCTGAGCCGTCGGCGCAGCGGGCGCCTCGGCGAGGGCGGGCAGGGCGGTCAGCATCGCCAGTGCGGCGCAGGCGGAAAGCAGGGAACGGTGACGCATCGGACGGCTCCTGGGACTTCGTTGGCGCTGGGGTAGCACCGGGCGAAGTTCACAGGAAGATGTCGTCGGTCAGGGCGTCTCCGCCGTCCAGCGCGCCGTCCAGTCGAGAATTTCCCTCTGCCAGTCGACATAGTTGCGCGGCTTGAGCACCCAGTGGTTCTCGTCCGGGATCTGGACGAAGCGGCTGGGAATGCCCTGACGCTGCAGGGCCGAGAAGGTGGCCAGGCCTTGGTCGATCGGCACGCGGAAATCGCGCGATCCGTGCAGGACCAGCATGGGTTTGGTCCAGTCGCCCGCGAAGTCGCCGGGCGAGAAGGCGCGGTACAGATCCATCCGCTCCCAGGATGGCCCGCCGAACTCCCAGATGAAGTTGCCGATATCCATGGCGTTCATCAGCTGGGGCACGTCGAACACTCCGGCATGGTTGACCAGACAGGCCCAGGGCACGCTCCACTTCCCGGCGATCAGATTGACCATGTATCCGCCGTAGGAGGCGCCGAGCGCGCAGGCCCGGTCGCCGTCGATGAAGCGGTTCGCGGACAGCGCCGCCGCCCAGCCCTTCTGCAGGTCTTCCAGCGGCCGGTCGCCCCAGTGGTCGTTGATGGCGTCGGTGAACGCCTGTCCGTAGCCGGGCGAACCGTGGAAATTGACCATCACCACTGCGTATCCGGCCGAGGTGTAGATCTGCGGGTTCCAGCGATAGGACCAGCTCTCGGTCCAGGGCGACTTGGGCCCGCCGTGGATCAGATAGACGGCCGGATAGGTCCGGCCCTCGACATAGCCGACGGGTTTGAACACCCAGCCGCGCACGTCCTCGCCGTTCCAGCCGGCGAAGGTGAAGGCCTCGGCCTCGGGCAGGTCCAGCGCCGCCATGGCCTCGGCGTTGTGGGTCGTCAGGGCGCGGGCGGCCTCGCCCACGCCGGTCATGATCCGGGTCGGGGCGTCGAAGCCGTCGCGGGCGTAGACGAGCACGTTCGCCCGGCTCTCCACGCCGGAGATCGCGCCGCGTCCGGTCAAGGGTGTGACCTCGCCGGTGCGGGCGTCGATGCGGAACAGCCGGTTCTGGCCATCGTCGGAGGCGGTGGCGAGCAGGCTGCGACCGTCGGAGGACCAGCTCAGCGAGCCGGGACCGCGATCCCAGTCGGGCGTCAGCGGGCGCGGGTTCGATCCATCGGCGTCGGCGACGATGATCACGGCCTGATCGCCGCCGACATTCTCGCGGGGCCCCGCCAGCCAGGCCAGGCGGCGTCCGTCCGGCGAGAAGGCCGGCGCGCCGTCTGAACCTTCATTGGTCTCCGTCAGGTTCACGGCCGCCCCGCCATCCAGGGAGACGCGGAACAGGTCGGAGTTGTTGGTGAAGGCCTCTCCCGACCCCTGCGTCTGGGTCGAATAGACGAGGGTGCGGCCGTCGGGCGAAAGAGTGAAATCATCTTCGGTTCCCTGCGGCTGGGACGGCGTGTCGGCGTCGATCCCGGCCATCAGGTTGCGCGGCGCGCCGTCGGCCAGACCCGATCCATCCAACGCCTGGACGAACAGTTGCTGGCGTCGTCCATCGTTCCAGTGATCGAACTGGCGCAGCGGCATCCGGTCATAGCCGGTGACGGTCGAGGGCGAGCGATTGTCCGCCTCGATCCGGTCCTTCGTGCACTGGAGGGTGTCGCAGTCGACGAAGATCGGCAGGGAGAGGATCAGGTTCCGCCCGTCCGGCGAGACCTTGAAGGCCACGATATCGACCGGATAGGTCGTGACCTGCACCGCCGCATTGCCCTCGACGTCCGCGCGCCAGACCTGGTTCGATCCCCCGCGCGCCGACAGGAAATAGATCGCCTGACCGTCGACGGCCCACCGCCCGGTCGAGGCGCCGCCGGTCGAGACGGCCAGCTTGCGCGGCTCCCCGCCGCTGACGTCCGCGACCCACAGGGCGCTAACGCCCCGGTTGCCGTCCCAGTCGGTCGAACGGACGGAATAGAGCACGCGTCGCCCGTCCGGAGACAGGCGCGGGTCCGAGACCCGGTCCATCATGGTCAGGGCCCGCATCGACAGACCGCCGGGCAAGGCAGCCACGTCGGCGCCGGGAGGCGACGCCTGCTGGGCCGAGGCGGTCATCGGCGCGGTCGACAATGCGAGCGCCAGCACGGCGGTGGAAATGCTGAACTTCATGGGAGCCCCCTCGGTATTTCCCCACCGTGCACCCCGGCGAAGGCCGGGGTCCAGATGGAAAAGGCAGGGCTCTGGTCAAGTCGCCCCGCAAGCCCAATCCCTTGTGTCCTCGATCTGGACCCCGGCCTTGGCCGGGGTGCACGGGAGGGGTGGACACGCTTGCCTGTGTTCCCGCCAGAGGCGACAAGGGGCGTGGATGACCGCTTCGCCGCCCGCCACGACCGAGCCTGCCGCCGTCCCCGCGCGACGGTCGGATCACGTCGTCGACGTCCTGATCGCCGAACGGGCGCCGCAGCTGACGGGGTCGATCCTCTGGCCGGTGGTTCGCCCGGTGTTTTACTCGATCCTCGGCTATGGCCAGGCGCGGGACATGGCCGACGCCATCACGCCTCTGTCGGGACGGGCGGCGCTGGACCATGTGTCGAACCTGCTGGACCTGAAGGTGTCGAGCCTGAACCTCGATCGGCTGCCGGCCACCGGCCGCTGCATCGTCGTCTGCAACCATCCGACCGGGATCGCCGACGGAATCGCCGTCTACGATGCCATCAAGCGCCGCCGGTCCGACGCCATCTACTTCGCCAACGCAGACGCCGTCCGCGTCTCGCCCCGGCTGGACGAGGTCCTCATCCCGGTCGAATGGGTGGTCGACAAGCGTACGCGGGCGAAGACCCGCGTCACCCTGGACGCCGCGAAGACCGCATTCGAGGCGGAACGCTGCGTGGTCATGTTCCCCGCGGGACGGATTTCCCGCGTGGGAAAAGACGGACAGCTGACCGACCCGGAGTGGGCATCGACCGCGACCTCGCTGGCGCGGAAATACAATGCACCGACCATTCCGATCCATGTCAGCGGCCCCTGGTCGACCCTGTTCCACCTGTTCAATCGGGTGTCGCCGGAGCTGCGGGACATCACCCTGTTCCACGAGCTGCTGAACAAGCGGAAGAAGCCCTTCCGTCTCAGCGTCGGCAAGCCAATCCCGCCGACCCGTCTCGATATCGACGCGCCCCGTGCGACCTATGCGCTGAAGGCCTTCGTTGAGCGGGTTCTGCCCGGCCAGCCCGACGCGGACTTCGCCTGATGGTCGGGATCGATCTGGCCGATGCGGAGGCGACCACGGCGCTCGGGCGCGCTGTGGCCCCGCGTCTCGAGCCAGGCGAGACCGTCCTGCTCTACGGCCCTCTCGGCATGGGCAAGTCGACCCTGGCGCGCGGCTTGATTCGGGCCTTGGCGGGCGAGGACGAGGACGTGCCTTCGCCGACCTTCACCCTGGTCCAGTTCTATGAGACGAACCCGCCCGTCGCCCATTTCGACCTCTATCGCCTGACCCGGCCTGAAGAGGCGTTCGAGATCGGCCTGGACGAGGCACTCGACGTCGGCGCGGCCCTGATCGAATGGCCCGAACGACTGGGCGACAATCCTGCTAGCGCCCTGGGGCCCGACCGCCTGACTATCACCCTGGAAGAACGTGGCGAGGGACGGCATGCGACCGTTTCAGGCGCAGGGGCGTGGGCAGAGAAGATCAATGACGTCGTCGAAAGCCTGTCAAAGAACCTGAATGTCTGACCTGACCGATAGAGAAACCCAGCGGGTCGCCTTCCTGACCGGGGTCGGCCTCGCCGACGCGCGCCGGGCGCCCCTGCCCGGCGACGCCTCGACGCGCCGTTATGAGCGGCTGACCCCCGCTAACGGACCGGGCCTGATGCTGATGGATCAGGTCGCGGCGGCCGAGAGCCCGCCGGCCGATCCCTCCTGGTCGCCCGAGCGGCGCAAGGCCGAGGGCTGGAACGCCATCGCCCGCCTGTCCGCCGGGCGGATCGAGGCCTTCGCCGCCGTCGCCTCCCACCTTCGCTCCGTCGGTCTATCGGCGCCCGCCATCGTCGCGCTCGACGCCGCTGCGGGTCTCGCCGTGCTTGAGGATTTCGGCGACGACCTGTTCGCCCGCGTGATCGAGGCCGGTCAGGAGGAGACCCCCCTCTACCTCGCCGCCGTCGACGCCCTGGCCGAACTGCATGCGGCGCCGACGCCGCCGATGCTGACCGGCGCGGCGGGTCCATGGCCGCTGCAGGTCTACGACCAGACCGCGCTCCAGGGCGGGGCCGATCTGTTCGTCGAATGGGCGCCCAAGCTGAAGACAGAACTACGCTTCGACGACGCCGCCATCGCGGACTGGCACGCCGCCTGGGCGCCCATCGTCGCCGATGGCGAGGCCGGCGCCTCGGTGGTGGCCCACCGCGACTACCACGCCGAGAACCTGATCTGGCTGCCCGAGCGCGAAGGCCCGGCCCGCGTCGGCATGATCGACTTCCAGGACGCGGTGCGCGCCCACCCTTCCTGGGACCTGCACTCCCTGCTCCAGGACGCCCGCCGCGATGTGTCGCCGTCGCTCGAGGCCGAGGCGCTTGACCGCTATCTCGAGATGGCCGAGGTCGCCGACCGCCCGGCCTTCCTGCGCGCCTATGCCGGGCTTGCGGCCCTGAACGAGGCCCGCATCCTGGGCATCTTCGCCCGGCTGATCGTGCGCGACGGCAAGCCGCGCTACGCCGCCTTCATGCCGCGCATGTGGGCCCACCTGAACGCCAACCTGACGAAGCCCGGCCTCGAAGGCGTCGCCCGCTGGTTCGACAAGCACGTCCCTGCAGACCTGCGCGCATGACCAGTCCGAAGACAGCCATGGTCCTCGCCGCGGGCCTCGGCACCCGCATGCGCCCCCTGACCGACGATCGACCCAAGGCCCTCGTCGAGGTCGGAGGGCGGGCCCTGATCGACCACGTGCTGGACAGGCTGGCCGATGCGGGCGTCGAAATGGCGGTGGTCAATGTCCACTGGTTCGCCGACCGGCTGGAGGCGCATCTGGCCGCGCGCGGACGCGGCCCCGGGATCGTCATTTCCGACGAAAGCGCCGAGCTGCTGGAGACCGGCGGCGGACTCAAGAAAGCCCACCCTCTGCTCGGCGATGCGCCCGTCTTCGTGGCCAATATCGACAGCGTCTGGATGGATCGCGGCGACACGCCCTGGGCCGACGCACTGGTCCGCCTGTGGGACCCGGTGAAGATGGACGCCTGTCTCCTGCTGGCCACCCGCGAGGGCGCGATCGGGTTCGAGGGCGACGGAGATTTCTTCCTCGCTGACGATGGACGCCTGACCTTCCGGGGCGAGGCTCCCTCTGCGCCCTTCGCCTATATGGGCGTCCACATCACCCGGCCGGACTATGCCGACGGCGGGCCGGACGGACCCTTCTCGCTCAGCCCGTTGTGGCGGGCGTCGGCTGCGGCGGGGCGGCTGTACGGCTGCGTCCTCGACGGCGACTGGATGCACGTCGGCGACCCTCAGGCGCGCGACGAGGCCGAGGCCAGGCTGAGCACATGAAGCGCCCTACCTCTCACCGCGTGGCGGCCCGCTGCTTGAGGGCGGGTGAGTGAGCACGGCGTTCAACCCCTTCCCGGGAGACGGCGGCAAAGACGACCCACGCTGGTTCGTCATCCCCCCGCACCGACCCTTCCTCGAAGACCTGGCGGCCGGCGTGCTCGACTGGCTGGGCGACCAGGCGCCCGAGACCCTGTCCGACGCCACCATCCTCCTGCCCAATCGCCGGGCGGCGCGGGCCTTCACCAGCGCCCTTTCGACCCTTAGCGGCGACCGCCCCGTCCTCCTGCCCCAGGTGCGCCCGCTGGGTGATCTGGAGGAGGACGAGCCGCCGTTCACTCCCGGCGAACTGGGTCTCGACCTGCCGCCCGCCATCGCCCCCCTGACGCGCCGGTTCGAGATGGCGCGTCTGATCGTCGAGAACCACGATGCTGCGCTGTCGCCGATGCGCGCGCTGGAGCTGGCTGACAGCCTCGGCGCCTTCCTCGATTCCTGCCATATCGAGGAGGTCGAGGCGCCCGAGCGCATCGCCACCCTCGTCGAGGAGGACTTCGCCGAGCACTGGCGTCGGTCCGCGCAGTTCCTCGGTCTCGCCGTCGAGGCCTGGCCGCAGCGGCTGGCCGAACTCGGCCTTGTTGACGCCTCGTGGCGACGGACGAAACTGCTGCGCCTCCTCGCCGAACGCTGGAACAGCCACCCGCCCCAGGGTCCGGTGATCGCCGCCGGTTCGACCGGCACGGTCAAGGCCGCCGCCAACGTCCTGATCGCCGTCGCCAGGGCGCCCCAGGGCTGCGTCGTCCTCCCCGGCCTCGACCGTGACCTCAGCGAAGCCGCCTGGGACGCCATCGAGGAACAGCATCCGCAGAGCGCGCTGAAACGGTTCCTCGAACGCGCCGGCGCCGACCGCGCCGCCGTCCGTCCCTGGTTCCGCCGCCCGGCCGTGTCCGATGTCGAGGCGCGCGGCCTCGCCCGCCAGCGACTGATCAACGAGGCCCTGCGTCCCGCTGAGGCCACCGCCGACTGGCGCGCCGAGATTGCCCGGCTGCGCGCAGACGCCGCCGGGGCGGGCTATGCCGCCGACCCCATCGCGCTCGGCCTCGAAGGCCTGTCCGTCGTCGCGACCCGCACCGAGGAGGACGCCGCCGCGACCATCGCCCTGATGATGCGCGAGACGCTCGAAACCCCCGGCCGCACCTGCGCCCTCGTCACCCCCGACCTCGCCCTGGGCCGTCGCGTCGCCGCCCGTTTGGAGCGCTGGGGCGTCGTCGCTGACAGCTCTTCGGGCGCGACGCTGGACCAGATGCCGGTCGGCGTCCTCGTCGATCTGGCCGCCCGCTTCATCGCCGATCCGCTGAAGCCCCAGACCGTGCTGGCCCTGATCAAGCACGCACTGACGACCCTGGCCGAGGCCACGCCCCACGCCGTCGCCGAGCTGGAGAAGGTCGCCTTCCGCGGCCCCCGCACCCGCGACTGGACCCGGATCGAGACCCGCCTGACCAAGGCCGCCGAACCCCGCCGCGACGGCCAGCCCCCGTCCGACGGCGCCCTCGCGCGCCTCGCCGGGGCGACCGCGCTCGCCGGCCGGCTTCAGGCCCTCGCCGCTGCCGCCTCCCCCGGTCGCGCGGCGCCTCTGGATCGGGCCGCCCGCAACCTGACCGCCCTCGTCGAGGCCCTCGCCGGCGTCGACGTCTGGGCCGGACCGGACGGAGAGGCGGCGGCCTCGCTGCTGTCGCAACTGATCGAGGGCGGAGCGTCGCTCGGCGCCGTCAGCGCCAACGACTTCGCCGAACTGGTCGCCTCCCTGCTGCATGACGCCACGGTGCGCACCGGCGGCGCGACCCATCCCTCCCTGCGCATCCTCGGCGCTATCGAGGCCCGCCTCGTCCGCGCCGATCGCATGATCCTGGCCGGGCTGGAGGAGGGCGTCTGGCCGCAGGGCGCGCCGATCGATCCCTTCCTGTCGCGCCCGATGAGGAAGACCCTCGGCCTGCCCCCGCCCGAGCGTCGCGTCGGCCAGACGGCCCAGGATTTCGTCCAGGCCGCCTGCGCGCCTGAGGCCATACTCGTCCATTCCGAACGCCGGGGCGGCCAGCCTGCCGTCCGTTCCCGCTGGCTGTGGCGGCTGGATATGCTCACACGCGGCGCCGGGGTGAAGATCGACCGCCCGTCAGAAACCCTCGCCGCCGCCCGCGCCCTCGATGCGCCGGTGGCCGGTCAGGGAGGGCTGGCGAAACGCCCTGCGCCCAAGCCCCCTGTCGACCGCCGCCCGCGTCAGCTGCCGGTCACCGGCGTCGAGCGCTGGGTGCGCGATCCCTATGCTGTCTACGCCCGCTATGTGCTGAACCTGCGTCAGCTCGACCGGCCGGGTCAGTCCGCGGAGGCCCTGGCGCGCGGCCAGGCCGTCCACAAGGCGGTCGAGCGGTTGACGCTCAGCTGGCCCGACGTGCTGCCCGACGACTGCGAGGCCGAGATCGCGACCCTGCTGCACGAGGAACTGACTCACCACGGCTTCGAGGACGCCGCCATGGCGCGCGAGGGTCCTCTGGCCCGCAACTGCGCTCGCTGGCTGGCCGGGTTCGAGCTGCGTCGCCGCGCGCGCGGCATCGAGATCCGCGTCGAGGAGGAGGTCGTCCTGACTTTCGACGCCCCCGGCGGCCCCTTCACCCTGACGGCCAAGGCGGACCGGATCGAACTGTCCTCCACCGGCGCGGCCATCCTCGACTTCAAGACCGGCGCCGCCCCCTCGGCCAAACAGGTGAAGTCCGGCTTCGCCCCCCAGCTGACCCTGACCGGCGCCATCCTCGCCGAAGCGGGCCTCAAGACCTCCGGCCCCGTTGAGCCCGAGGAACTGACCTATGTCCGGGTCGTCGGCCGCAAGGAGCCGGGCAAATCCGAAGTTCGAGCCCAGGGCGCCGAAGCCTCCGACCTGTCGATGGCGGCCCTGGCCGGCCTTAAGGCCCGCGTCGCCCGGTTCGACGAGAAGACCACCCCCTACCTGAGCTGGGTCGCGCCCCAGTTCATGGGCAATTTCGGCGGCAACTACGACCACCTCGCCCGCGTCTGGGAATGGGCGGTCGCCGGCGCTGACGGAGACGCCGAATGAGCCCGGACAGCACCGTCCGCATCCTGCCCGACTCCGCCCAGATCGCGGCGGCCGACCCGCGCCAGTCGGTCTTCGTCACCGCCAACGCCGGCTCGGGCAAGACCTCGACCCTCGTCGACCGTGTGGCCCGGCTGCTGCTGGAGGAGGTCCAGCCCGGCGAGATCCTTTGTGTGACCTACACCAAGGCCGCCGCCGCCGAGATGCAGGCGAGGCTGTTCCAGCGCCTCGGCGACTGGGCGGTTATGGGTGATGAAGAGTTGGAGGACTCGCTCGCCGACCTTGGCGGTCAGGTCAGGGCCACGCTGTCAGCCGACGAACTTTCCAAGGCGCGCAACCTCTTCGCCAAGGCGCTCGACACGCCGGGCGGGCTGAAGATCCAGACCCTGCACGCCTTCTGCGAAAAGCTGCTGCGCCGCTTCCCGCTGGAGGCCGGGGTCACCCCCGGCTTCACCGTGCTGGAGGATCAGGCCGCCATCGCCCTGTCCCACGGCGCGCGCGAGGACCTGGCCCGCGCCGCGCTCGCCGACGCCGACGGCCGCATCGGCCGCGCCTACGCCCATTTCGCCGTCGAACTCGACTGGGCCAGTTTCGAGAGCCTGCTGGCCCGAATCGAGCAGGACCGCGCCCGGCTGATCGACTATGTCGCCCGCATCGCCGCCGACCCCACGATCAGCCCCTACGCCCTCGTCGGCGCCGATCCCCACGGCGACGTGGCGTCGATCCAGTCCGACTTCATGCGCTTCCTCGACCGGGGCGACTGGCTCGAGATCGCCGAACTGATGTCCACCGGCTCGGTCACGGACCAGGGCTGCGCCGACCGCATGTACGCCGCCGACTGGACCTTCCCCGAGGTGGCCTCGGTCTTCCTGACCAGCGGCGCGCCGCGCAAGTCGATGGCCACCAAGTCCGCGCCCGCCCGCGCCCGCGACTGGCTGACGGCCCTGCAGGACAAGGTCGTCGCCACCCTCGGCCAGGTCCGCAAGGCGCGCGTCGCCGAGGACACCGTCCACGTCCTGACCCTGGCCCAGGCCCACTGCGCCCTCTACGACCAGGCCAAGGCCCGGCGTGGCGCCCTCGACTTCGGCGACCTCGTCGCCCGCACGGTCGAGCTGCTGACCGTCCGCGCCAATGCCGCCTGGGTCCTCTACAAGCTGGACGGCGGGGTCGAACACGTCCTGATCGACGAGGCCCAGGACACCGCTCCGGAACAGTGGGACATCATCCGCGCCCTGACCGAGGGCTTCTTCTCCGGCGCCGGATCGCGTCGTTTCGGGGCCGGCAAGGTCGAGCGCACCGTCTTCGCCGTCGGCGACGAAAAACAGTCGATCTACTCCTTCCAGGGCGCCCGGCCGGAGCGGCTGAACCGCGAGGCGCAGTCCTACGAGACCCTCGTTCGCGGCGCCGGCTTCGCCTACACGGGCGTCGAACTGGCCACCTCCTTCCGCTCGACACCCGAGGTGCTGGGCTTCGTCGATGCGGTGTTCGAAGGGCCCGACCGCACCCGCGCCCTGGTCGGCGAACAGGTCGGCGCCATCCCCGTCCACAAGGCCATGCGCGCCGACGATCAGGGCTGTATCGACCTCTGGCCCATCTATGAGGACGAGAAGCCGCCCGAACGCGACGCCTGGGACGACCCCGTCGATCAGGAGCCGGTCCAGGGCGCGCGCAAGCGGATGGCCGCGGACCTCGCCCGCGAGATCAAACGCCAGGTCGAGACCGGCGTCGCCGTTCAGGACCGCAAGGATCGCGTGCTGCTTCCCTGCGGCTACGGCGACTTCCTGATCCTCGTCCGCCGCCGCGACGCGACCTTCGAGGAGATCATCCGCGCCCTGAAGGCGGCGGGCGTGCCCGTGGCCGGGGCCGACCGGCTGAAGCTGTCCAGCCACATCGCCTTCGACGACCTGATCGCCGTGGCCCGCTTCGCCCTCTACCCCGCCGACGACCTCAGCCTCGCCGGCGTCCTGCGCAGCCCCTTCTGCGACGTGGACGAAGACAGTCTGTTCGAGCTCGCCGGCGCCGAACCCAGGCGCGGCAAGCTCTGGAAGGAACTCCGCGACCGGGCCGGCGAACGGCCGGAATGGGCCCGCGCCCGCGACCTGCTGACCTTCGCCATCGACCAGCGCGGCCGCGATCCTTTCGCCTTCTTCGCCGCCCTGCTGAACCGGGTGGACGAGACCGGTCGTTCGGGTCGCGCCCGCATCCTGTCCCGCCTCGGCCGCGAGGCGGAGGAGGCCATCGACGAGACCCTGAACCAGGTGCTGGCGGCCGAACAACGCGGCGGCCTCGATCTGGAAACGGCCCTGTCGATGCTGGAGGCCGCCGACGTCGAGGTGAAGCGCGAGCTGGAAGGGGCGCGCGGCGAGGTCCGCGTCATGACCGTCCATGGCTCGAAGGGGCTGGAGGCGCCGGTGGTGATCCTGCCCGACACCACGGCGCGGGCGAAAGCCCAGGGGCCGACCCTGATGCCGGTCGAACTGGCCGATGGCGCCGAGGCCTGGCTGATGTGCCCCGGCTCGGAAAAGGAGGACTGCGAGGCCTCGGCCGACGCCCGCGCCGTCCGCCAGCAGCGCGTCGACGACGAGACCTTGCGCCTCCTCTACGTCGCCCTGACGCGCGCCCGCGACCGGATCGTCATCCTGGGGCGCGGCTCGGGTCGGTCGAAACAGGGCTATGAGGACGGCAGCTGGTGGGCCGTCCTGACCGAGACCTTCGACCGCCTCGGCGGACAGGTCCGCGACATCGGCCATGGTCGCCGCCGCTATGGCGTCGATCCGGTCGTGATGGCGACCGCGCGGGTTGTGCCCTTCCCGGGCGCGGTTGTTCCCGCCTGGGCCCGCACCCTGCCGCCGGTCGATCCGTCGGCGCGCTACGTCTCCCCGTCGCAGATGGAGGGCGCCAAACGCATCGCCGCCCCGTCGCCGCTGGCTGTTACATCGACCGGGGAGGGGGCCGCGCTCGGCCGCTTCCGGCGCGGCGACCTGATCCACCTGCTGCTCGAACGCCTGCCCGAGATCGGCGCCGCCAACCGCGCCGGGGCCGCCGCCCGCCTGCTGGCGAAGGAGCGCGACCTGTCCGAAGCCCAGCGCGCAGAGATGATCGAGGCCGCCTTCCGCGTGCTCGACGACGCCCGCTTCAACGCCGTCTTCGGTCCCGGCTCCCGCGCCGAGATCACCCTGATTGGCGGCGCCGAGAAGCTGCACCCCGGCGTCGTCATCAGCGGCCGCATCGACCGGCTGGTGGTGACGCCCGACCGGGTCCTCGTCGTCGACTACAAGACCAACCGCCCCGCCCCCGACCGCATCGAGAACGCCGACCCCGCCTACGTCGCCCAGATGGCGACCTATGTCGCGGTGCTGGCCCGGCTTTATCCGGATCGCCCGGTGGAGGCGGCGCTTGTGTGGACCGATGGGCCCAAGCTGATGCCGGTGCCGCAGGGGCTGATGGATGAGGCGCTGGCGGGGCTGCGCTGAGGTGCTCAGACCGAAGCGGCTCACCGGAACCGGATCGACCGCTCATCCCTTGAGGTCCGCATGAAGACAGCCATCGTCACAGGAGCTGCGGGCCTGATCGGGCGGGGAATCTGCAAGGCCCTGATCGCCGACGGCTGGGCCGTGGCCGCCTTCGATCTGAAGCCGGGGCCCGAGAACACCCTGTCCGTGATCTGCGACGTCGGCGACGAGGCTTCGGTCCAGGCCGCCTTCGCTGAACTGGGGTGGAATGCCCTGGATCTTCTGGTCAACAATGCGGGCATCGCCGGGCCGGATCGCGGACCGATGTCCGAGCTGTCGCTGGGCGACTGGCGCAAGGTCACCGACAGCCACCTGACCGGCGCCTTCCTCATGAGCCGCGCGGCCATTCCCCTGCTGGGCGACGACGGCGCCATCATCCACATGGTCTCGACGCGCGCCTTCATGTCCGAGCCGAACATCGAGGCTTACGCCGCCTCCAAGGGCGCCATGGTCGCCCTGACCCATGCCATGGCGATCAGCCTGGGGCCGAAGGTGCGGGTCAACGCCATCGCGCCGGGCTGGATCTCCGACGGGCAGGACCTCCGGCCGATCGACCACGAACAACACCCGGTCGGCCGCGTCGGCCGCCCCGACGACATCGCGGGCGCCGTCCTTTATCTGGCGGGGGCCGGCTTCGTTACCGGCCAGGTCCTGACCGTAGACGGTGGCATGACCCGCAAGATGATTTACGCCGAGTAGATCAGACCGCGTGGGCCTCCGTTGATTTCCCCCAGAATCGCCCCACATCTCGACCAACATCACGGGCTCAAGTAGGCCGAACGGCCGGTAGCCCCCAGGGAAGAGAGATTTGATATGGCCACGGTCAAGGTCACCGACGAGAGCTTCGACGCCGACGTCCTGAAATCGTCCACCCCCGTGCTGGTGGACTTCTGGGCGGAGTGGTGCGGCCCCTGCAAGCAGATCGGCCCGGCCCTGGAACAGATCTCCGACGAACTGGGCGGCCAGGTCACCATCGCCAAGATCAATATCGACGACAGCCCGCTGACCCCGTCCAAACTGGGCGTGAAGGGCATCCCCACCCTGATGCTGTTCAAGGACGGCCAGATGACCTCGCTCAAGGTTGGCGCCATGCCCAAGGGCAAGATTCTCGAATGGCTCGCCGAGACGGGCATCGCGGCGAAGGCCTGATCCAGGCGCGCCCCTGGTCGCGCTTGCATACCGGCGACGCATCGGGGACGGTCTCTGGACCTACTGTTCAGGGAGTTCCCGATGCGTCGTCTTCTCGTTTCTTGCGCCAGTTTCAGCCTGATTGTCGCGGCGGGGTTGGGAACGGCGGCCCTCGCTCCGGCGCCGGCCGGCGTGACGACCCAGGCGGCTGCGACGGCTGAGGCCGACGCTTCGCTGGCCGCCTTCTTCGAGGCCGCCTACGGCGAACGAATCGCTCTCAGCCCCCAGCAGATGACCTCGCTGGGCATGAAAACAGCCTACGACCGGCTGGACGAATACACCCCCGCCGCCGAGGTCCGCTCCGTCGCCCTGGCCGAGGCCCAGCTGGCGCGGATGAAGGCCGAACACGACTTCGACGCCCTGAGCCCGCAGAGCCAGCTGTCGTGGCGGATGTTCGAGAACGGAGTGGAGCGCCAGGTCTCGGGCGCGCAGTTCAGCGACCACGACTACATCTTCGCCGCCAACGGCAATCCGGCGACCGGCATCCCGGTCTTCATGATCAACAACCACCGGATCGCCACCGCCGAGGACGCCCGCGCCTACGTCGCCCGGCTGGTGGAGGTCGAGCGGGTCATGGGCGAGATCTCCGCCGACGTGACGCGCCGTGCCCAGGCCGGCTTCGTCTCGCCCGCCTTCGTCTTCCCGATCACCATCGCCGACACCCGCAACGTGATCTCCGGCGCGCCGTTCGACGACGCGGCCGACAACCCGGTCTGGGCCGATTTCCAGAAGAAGGTGGATGCGCTCGACGCCTCGCCCGAGGAAAAGGCGACCCTGCTGGCCGCGGCTCGCGAGGCTCTGACCGGTCCGTTCCGTCGCGGCTATGAGCAGATCCTGACGACCCTGGCGGAAGTTCAGCCTCTGGCGACCTCCAACGAAGGCGTCTGGCGCCTGCCCGACGGCGACGCCTACTACGCGGAGCGGGTCCGGAACTCGACTACCACCGACCTGACGCCCGACCAGATCCACGACATCGGCCTGTCCGAGGTCGCGCGCATCCAGACCGAGATGGAGGCGATCAAGACGGCGGTCGGCTTCGACGGCACGCTTCAGCAGTTCTTCGCCTACATCAAGACGGATCCGCGCTTCCAGTATCCGAACACGGAGGCGGGCCGCGAAGCCTATCTAGTCGACGCGCGAGCGGCGGTGGCGGATGCGATGGAGGCGGCGCCGCGCTTCTTCCACACCCTGCCCCGGGCTCCGCTGGAGGTCCGCGCGGTCGAGGCCTGGCGTCAGGAGACGGCCTCGGTCGCCTTCTACAACCGCCCGGCGCCGGACGGGTCGCGCCCGGGCATATACTACGTCAACCTGGCTGACATGACCCAGGTGCTGAAGCCCCAGGTCGAGGGCATCAGCTACCACGAGGGCGCGCCGGGCCACCATTTCCAGATCGCGTTCGCCCAGGAGATCGAGGGCCTGCCGCGCTTCCGTCGCTTCGGCGGTTACGGCGCCTATTCGGAAGGCTGGGGCCTCTACACCGAGCGGCTCGGCAAGGAGATGGGCTTTTACCAGGACCCCTATTCGGACTTCGGCCGGCTCTCGCTCGAGATCTGGCGCGCCGCGCGTCTGGTGACGGACACCGGCCTGCATTCCAAGCGCTGGACCCGCGAGCAGGCGATCGAATATTTCCAGCAGAACACGCTCGTGTCGGAGCGCGACATCGTCAAGGAGGTCGAGCGCTACATCACCAATCCGGGCCAGGCGACCAGCTACAAGATTGGTCAACTGAAGATCCTGGAGCTGCGGGCGAGGGCTGAGACCGCGCTGGGCGACCGCTTCGACGTGCGCGACTTCCACGCCGTGGTCCTGGGCGGCGGCGGCGTTCCGCTGGACATCCTGGAGGAGCGGGTGGACGCCTGGATCGCGGCCGGAGGCGGGCGACCGACGCAGTGATCGTCTCCTCCCCGTCCCGGAGGGATGGGGAGGTGTCGGCGAGCGCTTGGCGAGCTGACGGAGGGGGTCTTCGTGTGGCAAGAACCCCTCCGTCTCTCCGGCTTCGCCTCCGAGCCACCTCCCCGCCGCTGCGCGACAGGGAGGAGACGAACGGGCCAGAGCGCGCTAGATCGCGCGAATGCCCTTTACCGCAACCGTCCTGACCATGTTCCCCGAGGCCTTTCCGGGCGCACTCGGCGTGTCGTTGATCGGCACGGCCTGGCGCGAGAAGGGGCTGTGGGCGCTGGAAACGGTGGACATTCGCGACTTTTCCGAAGATAAGCGCGGCTTCCTGGACGACACCCCCGCGGGTGGCGGCCCCGGACAGGTACTCAAAGCGGACGTGGTGGCCCGGGCTCTAGACAGCCTGACAGGGTCGCCCCGGCCGCTTTTGTACATGAGCGCACGCGGTCGACCCCTGACGCAGGCGCGAGTGAAAGACTGGGCCAAGGCGGACGGCATTGTCGTTCTCTGCGGCCGGTTCGAGGGGGTGGACCAGCGGGTGCTCGACGCACGCGGGTTCGAGGAGGTCTCCGTCGGAGACGCGGTCCTGGCCGGTGGCGAGGCGGCGGCGATGGTGGTGATCGAGGCGTGCGTACGACTGATCCCCGGCGTTCTGGGCCAGGCCGAAAGCCTGAGTTCCGAAAGCTTCGAGGACGGTCTTCTGGAGCATCCGCAGTACACGCGACCGCGGACGTTCGAGGGGATCGACATCCCGGAGATCCTGTTGTCCGGCGACCATCGTAAGATGGCGGCCTGGCGTCAGGCGCAAAGGGAAAAGACCACGCAGGACCGCAGACCGGATCTCTGGGACGCGCATCTTGCGAATAGACCTGCGGAACCCTCCGCCAAATCAAAGCTAAAGGGCGCCAAAGCCCGAGGAGAATAGAACCATGGCCAACATCCTTCAGACGCTCGAAGCGGAAGAAAAAGCCCGTTTGATCGCCGTGCGCGCGATCCCGGTCTTCCAGCCCGGCGACACGCTTCGCGTCAACGTCAAGATCAAGGAAGGCGAGCGCGAGCGCGTCCAGGCCTTCGAAGGCGTCTGCATCGCCCGCGCCGGCGGCGGCGTGAACGAGAACTTCACCGTCCGCAAAATCTCCTTCGGCGAGGGCGTCGAGCGCGTCTTCCCGATCCTGTCGCCGAACATCGAGTCGATCGAAGTGAAGCGTCGTGGCGTCGTCCGGCGCGCCAAGCTGTATTACCTGCGCGACCGTCGCGGCAAGTCGGCCCGTATCGCCGAACGCCAGACCGTCCGCCCCGCCAAGGGCGCCGTGGTCCCGGTCACTGGCACCGCCGACAAGCCGGCCGACGAGGCGTAGGACATTCTTTTTGCGCTACCGCCCTTCGGGCTAATTGAGCGCGAATGACCTGAGTAAGGGCCTCGGCGGAAACGCCGGGGCCTTTTTCTCTGTCCTTCTCCCCTTGCGGGAGAAGGTGGCAGCCGAAGGCTGACGGATGAGGGGTCACGCTGACGTCAGAGGTTGGCGCTGGCTCGGCTCGCTCACGCCGACCGCCGGTGAAACCCCTCACCCGACCGCGCCAGAACGACGGCTGGGCCGTCGTGCGCGATCTCCCTCTCCCGCAAGGGGAGGGGGGCTAACTCACGCTGAACCGGTACTCGGTCCGCGACCGGAAGGTCTCGCCCGGCCTCAGCACGGTCGACGGGAAGCGCGGCCGGTTGGGGCTGTTCTGATAGTGTTGGGTCTCCAGCGCCACGCCGCAATGCGGGCGCCAGGCGGCCCCGCCGCGCCCGACCAGTTCGACCGTGTTGGCCGTATAGACATGCAGCGCCGGCTCGGTGGTCCAGACCTCCAGCGCCCGCCCGCTGAAGGCGTCCGACAGTCGCCCGGTCCGGCGCAGACCCTGACCGCGCACCGCGAAACTGTGGTCGTAGCCGCCGCCGATGCGCAGCTGATCGTTCACCTCGAACAGGTCCCGTCCGATCGGTTTGGGCGTACGGAAGTCGAACGGCGTGCCCGCCACGGGCGCCAGCTCGCCGGTGACGATCTTGTCGGGCGCATAGGCGGCGAAGGCGTCGGCCTCGATCTGCAGCTCGTGATCGAGGATCAGCCGTTCCGGATCGCCCGACAGGTTGAAATAGGAATGGTGGGTCGGGTTCAGCACCGTCGCCCGGTCGGTCAGGGCCAGGTAGTCGATCGTCAACCGGTCGTCGTGCGTCAGCCTGTAGGTGACCGAGATCGTCAGCCGCCCGGGGAAGCCCTGATCGCCGTCGGCGCTGACCAGGGTCAGCACCACGCCCGGCCCGTCGTCGGTCAGGTCGGGCCGTCCCATCCAGTTGCGCTTGGCAAACCCCACCGGGCCGCCGTGGCTCGAGTGCGGTCCTGTTCCGACATCGAGCTGGACCTCGCGGCCGTCCAGTTCGTACCGCCCGTTGGCGATCCGCCCGGCGTAGCGACCGACGGTGGCGCCGAAGTTGCGCGACCGCTCGACATAGTCGGCCAGGCTATCGAGGCCGAGGACGACCTCCGCCATCCGCCCGTTGCGATCCGGTATCGTCAGCGATTGCAGGATGCCGCCCCAGGTCATGACTCTCGCCTGGGACCCCCGGTCGTTGGTGAGGGTGAACAGGGTCACTTCCTGGCCGTCCGCCAGCGTCCCCCAGTCCTTCTGGTCCACCGGCGGCCGATTCATGAAGGGGATCGGCGACATCGCTATTCTGGGCAGGGATCCGCATCCGGCCAGCGGGGTCGTCGCCAGACCGGTCAGCAGGGCGCGGCGGTCCAGCCGCATCAGGCGGCCGGCGGGTTGAGCGCCTCGATGAGGTCGCCGAGGTTGCGGATGAAGGCCTCGGTCGAGATGCATTCCACCGGGAAGTCGGTGTTGTAGGGCGAGGTGTCCCACAGGTCGCCGACGCGGGTGGTCTGGTACTCGCCCCCGGTGACCGCCTCGGGCGACGGGCCGATGTAGGGGTTCGACGTCGTGGTCATCGGCGTCGGCCAGTAGCCGCGCGTGTTGAGGCTCGCCGCCAGCTCGCCCGCCCGCCCTGCCGCCACGGCGCGCAGACGCCGGCCGTCGGTGGACATGTCCCAGATGCTGACGTCTCGCAGGGTGAAATACTTGGGGAGCTTGAGCTTGCCCGGACGCGCCTTCAGCGGCGAGGCGGCGATCAGGGCCGCCGGATCCAGCGCCGCCGCCGCGTCCAGGTCGGCGCGCAGGGCGGCGGTGTCGAGGTTCCGGAACGAGCCGTAGTGGATGACCAGATTGGTCGGGTTCTCGTCGGCGTAATAGCGGCCGTTGCGAATGTTCGACCCCCGGCGGTGGATATAGACCGGGGTGTTCGAGCCCTCGAGGATGAAGGTCGGATGCGTCCGGCCCGGTGCGATCAGGGTCTGGGGCGTCTTGACCTGGTCCAGCCAGTCCAGCGCCTCGGGCAGACGGGCCAGGTATTTCCGGTCGCCCGTCAGCCTGTAGAAGCCGATCATCGACCGGATGTTCGTCGCCGTCGTGTGGGTCGCGAAGGCGCGTGGCTCGATCGTGCGGGCGGGCGCCGGCTTCAGGGTGTCGGGATAGTGTTGCAGCCCCCAGGCCGGCTGCGGCAGAGGCTGCTGGGTGGCGACGAAGATATCCATGCCGCGCTGAATGGCGTCGACCAGCCGCCGGTCGTTCGAGCCGAGGGCCTGGTGGCAGTAGAGCAGGAACTCGATGTTCTCTCCCGCCACGTCGTCGTTGAAGGTGATGTAGGGGGTGTAGTCCGGATTGCCGTGAAGGCCTCCGGCGCCCTCGACGAACGGGAAGCGCTGCGGCCAGCCGCCGTTCGGATACTGGGCGTCGAGGACGAACTGGATCGCCTTGTCGAGCGGCGCCCGATATTTGCGCTCGCGTTTCTCCAGATAGACCCGCAGCAGCAGCTGCGACGCCTCGGCCGTGCCCGCATCGTCGAAGGTGGCGTTGCCGTAGTAGTGCTGGAATTCCTCCAGCCGCCAGGCGTTGCCTCCGATCCGGGCGTACCAGTCCTTCAGGCTGTCCTCGCCCGCCGTATCGATGACGTAGTTCCAGCCGCCGCGCGGGTGCTGGCCGGCAATGAGCGCGTCTGCGGCGGCCCTGGCGGCGTCGTAGAACTGCTCGTCGCCCGTGGCGTGATAGGCGTCAAGATAGGCGTGACCCACGGTCGCCGTGCCTGGCGGCTGGACCCAGATCATCGTCGGGTTGGCTTCCAGTTCGCCCCAGCGACGCGAGAAGTCGGGCAGGACGTTCCAGACATAGCCGCCGCCGACGGCGACCTCGTCGGTCATGAAGGCGGTGGCCCGTTTCATCGTGGCCAGTATGGACGCGCGGTCGGGGGACGCTTGCGCGAACGCGGCGACGGGCGTGGCGGCCAGGGCGGTCAGCGCGGCGCCTCTAGCGAGCAGGGCGCGGCGCGACGGGGTCGGCGACATGGGGAACTCCGGGTCGTTTCCTGGGGACAGACGATCACGAGTCTGACGCTCGCTTGAAATCACGATACATTAATGACACCGGTTTCCTAGAGGCCATTCCTCCCCATCGGGGGAGGTGGCGCGGCGCTTCTTCTGCGCCGTGACGGAGGGGGCCAGCCCCGAAGTCGGCGGCTGCGGTTGGCCCCCTCCACCGCAAGAGTGGTCCCCCTCCCCCGATGGGGGATGAATACTCAGCGCCGGATGTCGAAGCCCTCGGCAGCCATGGCGGCCCGCACCTGGGCCTCGTCGAACAGGTTGAAATCGCCGGGCACCGAATGCTTCAGACCTGCCGCCGCCAGCCCGAAAGCCACGGCCTCGTCGTTCGACCAGCCCCTGTAGATGCCGAACAGAACGCCGGACGCGAAGGCGTCGCCGCCGCCGACCCGGTCCACGACGCCGGTCAGGGCGATGGGGGCTGCGTGATGCTCGCCGTCGCGGGTGATCATGACCGCCGACAGGGTCTGGTCCTGGACGCTGTCGTTGACCCGCAGGGTGCAGCAGATCCGCTCCAGCGAGGGCCAGGTCTCGAACGCGGCCCTGGCGGCGGCGCGACGGCGCTCGGCCGGATCAGCGTCATCGAACGACCGGCCCAGTACGAGGGCGAAGTCGCGGTCGTCGGCGAAGGCGAGGCTGGACCCCGCCAGCATCTGGCCCAGGATGCGCGGCGGATCACCGGCCCATTCGGCCCACAGCTTGCCGCGGAAATTGCCGTCGAAACTGACCTTGACGCCCGCCCTGGTCGCAGCGGCGATGGCGGCCAGCGCAGCAGCCGAACCGGTCGGCCCGGTCGCGGGCGTAACGCCCGACAGGTGCAGCCACTCCACCCTGTCGAGCAGCCTGGCCCAGTCCAGCGCCCCGTCGACATGCTGGACGAAGGCCGAGGCGGCGCGGTCGTAGAGGACGTCCGACGGACGGCGCACGGCGCCCGGCGTCAGGAAATAGAGCCCCATCCGGCCGGGCTTGAAGACGATGCCGCGTGTGTCGACGCCATGCTTGCGCACCTCGTCGCGAGCGGCATGACCCAGCGGATTGTCGGGCAGGACGGTCGCCAGGGCGGCTGGTGCGCCGTAGCGGGCCAGGGACACGGCGACATTGGCCTCGGCCCCGCCGGGGCGGACGGTCAGGCCGGGCGACTGCATCAACAGTTCGCCGTCGTTGGGCGTGAGACGCAGCAGCATCTCGCCGAAGCAAAGGATCGTCATGGCGCTACGCTAGTCGCTGATCAGCGTGCGAGCCAGCCGCCGTCGACCGGAAGCGTGATGCCCTGGACGTAGTCCGACGCCGCCGACGACAGGAAGACCGCCGCCCCGCCGATGTCCGACGGCTGGCCCCAGCGGCCGGCCGGGATGCGCCCCAGTATCTCTTTCGAACGCACCGGGTCGTCCTGCAGCGCCCGGGTGTTGTCGGTGGCGAAGTATCCGGGCGCGATGGCGTTGGCGTTGATCCCGTGTTTCGCCCACTCATTGGCCATCAGCTTGGTCAACCCGGCGACGCCCGATTTGGACGCCGTATAGGAGGGCACGCGGATGCCGCCCTGATAGGACAGCATCGAGGCGGTGTTGATGATCTTGCCCTTGCGGCCGCCGGCGATCATGTCGCGCACCACGGCCTGCGACAGGAAGAAGACCGACTTCAGATTGACGTTCAGGACCGCATCCCAGTCTTCTTCGGTGAAGTCGACGGCGTCGGCGCGGCGGATGATGCCGGCGTTGTTGACCAGGATGTCGATGGTGCCGAGCCCCTTGGTCGCCTCGGCCACGATGCGCTCGATCGGCTCCATGGAGCCGAGGTCGGCCTGGATCGAGATGGCCTTCACCCCCTTGGCCAGGCACTGGCCGACGGTATCGTCAGAGGCGCGGCGCGCGACCGAGGCGATGGACGCCCCTGCGTCAGCGAGAGCCAGGGCGATGCCCTGACCGATGCCGGTATTGCCGCCGGTAACGACGGCGACCTTGCCCTGCAGGCTGAATGGATTGCCCATGGGTCCCTACTTCAGTTGGCTGACGTCGAGGACGTCATGTCGGTATGGTCGATGGTCTTGCCGCGCATCGCCCGGACGAAGGCGTAGTCCGTGATCAGATCGCGGTCGCGCAGATCGTCATGGCCCGCGCCGACCATCGAATCCGGACGGGTGGCGTGGTAAATCCTGCAATCCATGAGGCGATCCTCCAACCGGCGTTTGCGAAGCGTGGTAACCGGTGTCAAAACCAGATGCAAATGATCCCGCGAAGGGGTAGAGCCCTCGCCAGCCCCAAAGACTTGCCGAGAGGAAACCCATGAAAATCGCCCTGATCACCGAGAACAGCCAGGCGGCGAAGAACGCCATCATCCACGATGCGCTGACGGCGGTGGCAGAGCCCCTGGGGCATCAGGTCTTCAACTACGGCATGTACACGGCCGAGGATAAGGCGTCGCTGACCTACGTCATGAACGGCCTGCTGACCGGCATCCTGCTGAACTCGGGCGCCGCCGACTTCGTCGTCACCGGCTGCGGCACGGGCATGGGCTCGATGCTGGCCTGCAACGCCATGCCGGGCGTCTTCTGCGGCCTGGTGATCGACCCGACCGACGCCTTCCTGTTCGGCCAGATCAACGACGGCAATGCCATCTCGATGCCCTACGCCAAGGGCTTCGGCTGGGCGGCCGAGCTGAACTTGCAGGACGTCTATCGCAAGCTCTTCGAGGGCGAACGCGGCTTGGGCTATCCTAGGGAACGCGCCGAGATCATGGCCAAAAACCGCGGCATCCTGAAGTCGCTGAAGGCCGTGACCTGCCACGACATGCTGACCGTGCTGAAGACCGTCGACCAGGACCTGCTCAAGGCCGCCGTCGCCGGCGAGAAGTTCCATGACTACTTCTTCGCCAACGCCACGGACGAGGGCATCCGCGACTACATCAAGGGCCTCGTCGGCGCGAACGTTCTCGAGACGGCGTGAGGTAGCGAAACCCTCTCCCGGTGGGAGAGGGCTTGAGCGTCCAGGAGCGCAGCGACTGGAAACGCATCCGTCCGCTTCGCGGCCCCCTTCTCCCAACGGGAGAAGGAAGGCGTTCACAACGCCCGTGCCGAATCCCTGACAACCAGTGACGGCCTCACCTCCGGCTGGTTCAGCTTCGCCGGATCCAGGCCGCGCATCGGCGCCAGCAGCTTCTCCGCCGCCATCCGGCCCATGTCGCGGATCGGCAGGCGCACCGAGGTCAGGTTCGGCCACACCCGCGACGCCATCGGCAGGTCGTCATAGCCGACCACCGACAGGTCGCGCGGAATCTCCAGACCCATGTCGCGGGCGACCTTGAACACGCCCAGCGCCATCTCGTCGTTGCCGGTGAAGATGGCGGTCGGCGGCGGGTCGAGGGCGAGCAGGGTCCTGGCCGCCTCCACCCCCGATTCGAACGTATAGGCGCCCACGGCGACATAGCGGTCGTCCAGCGTCAGTCCCTTTTCGGCCAGCCCCTCGCGGAAGCCCCCGCCGCGCACCGCACTCGAGCGGAACAGTTCGGGGCCCGAGATGAAGCCGATGCGCCTGTGGCCCAGGTCGGCCAGGTGCCGGCCGGCCTCAGCCGCGCCTATATGATCGTTCGTGACCAGCATGGAGCCCGGCTCGTCCAGCGACACCGAGGCGATGCGGACATAGGGACAGTCGAGGTCGCGCAGAACCTGGATGACCCGTTCGTCCTCGGACATCGATGGCGGCAGGATGACGCCGAACAGCTTCTGGCGCTCCACGAAGGTGCGGATGTCGTTCACCACGGTGTCGGCGGTCCGCACGCACGGGTGGACCACAAGCTCCAGGCCCGAACCGCGCAGCGCGTCCAGCACGCCCTGCTGCATGTTCACGACATAGTTCGGGCTGGGGTTGTCGTAGATCAGGCCCACTAGGAAGGATCGGCGGAAGGCGAGACCGCGCGCCTGCAGGTCCGGGATGAAGCCCAGTTCCTCAATGACCGCATTGACCCGCCCGCGCGTTTCCTCGCGCACGAAGGGCGACTGGTTGATGACCCGCGAAACCGTCTTCTTCGAGACCGAGGCGATACGCGCCACGTCGTTGATCGTGGGCCGTTTTCCGGGCCTCATCACCGCGCGGGCAGATGTCTTGTCGTCGTCGGTCAAGCTCGACCTCATGCTGTGGGCCATGCAGCCTTACAACCGGTCCGGCTGTGACGCCATGCCCACGCTTGCTGCCGGCGGTGATCCCAGCAAGGGCGTTGACACCGGTTTCCTTCCCCTTCAATCATCCCCCAACCGACGAGAAGATCGGCTTCTGGCAAATGATATCGGGACGGCGCGTGACGGGCATTCATCACCATTCGGCGGTCGCGGCATGAGCGCGGCGAACGCCCCGGGCCTGAACGACAGCGTGTCGGACATCGCCGGGCGCTTCGTCGGCGCGCGCCTGTCGCACACCGCGCTGTCGGACTATCCGGGCCCGCGCCCGCTCGACATGGCCACGGCCTACGCGACCCAGGACGCGGCCATCGGCCTGTTCCCGGACGAGATTGTCGGCTGGAAGGTCGGCATGGTGCCCCCGGGCCAGCAGCCGACCCTGCAGACGCATCGCCTTGCCGGCCCGGTCTTCCGCCGCAATTTCTGGTCGACCTCGTCCGAACCGACCCCGCTGCCGGCCATCCCCGGCGGGTTCGCCGCGATCGAGGCCGAGTTCGTCGCCCGCATCGGCAAGGTCGATCCGTCCAGGCTCGACTGGACCCTGGAAGAGGCGACCGCCGCCGTGTCCGCCATGCATATCGGCGTCGAACTGGCGGGCAGCCCGCTTTCGACGATCAACGAGCTGGGCTCGGCCGTGGTCGCCTCCGACTTTGGCAACAACGGCGGCTTGGTGCTGGGCGTCGAGATCGAGGACTGGGCCGCGCGCCTGGACGGCATCGAGGTTCAAACCCTCGTCGATGGCGAGGTCATCGGCACGGCCACGGCGGCCGCGATCCCCATGGGCGTGCTGGAATCGGTCCGCTTCCTGATCGAACACCTGGCGCGTCGCGGACGGCCGGTGACGGAGGGAACCCTGATCTCGACCGGCGCCGTCACCGGCGTCCACCGCGTCGAGATCGGCGCCCAATCCGTCTGCGCCTTCTCGGGCGTCGGCGAAATCCATTGCACGGTCGTTTCGGCCGAGACGTAGTTCAACCATCCCGGAACCCGTCGCGCCGCTCGCGGTGACAAGGCGGGTCAGGACGCGGAAACAGTAAGGACGGGGTCCATGACAGACGCTGCTTCGACCAGGGTCGAACCAATCCAGATCCAGCCGCCGTCGGGCAAATACCGCTGGGTCGTGGTCTGGCTGCTGTTCGCGGCCATGGTCATCAACTACGTCGACCGTCAGGCGCTGGGCGTCCTGAAGCCGACGCTGATGGCCGAGTTCGGCTGGACCGAAACCAACTTCGCCGACATCATCTTCTGGTTCCAGGCCGCCTACGCGGTCTCCTACCTGCTGTGGGGACGGCTGGTCGACAAGATCGGGGCCCGATGGGGCTTCGGCATCGCCTTCATCATCTGGCAGATCGCCTTCATCGCCCACGCCGGCATTCGCAGCCTGAACACCGCCATTATCGCTCGCGTTGCCCTGGGCATCGGCGAGGGCGGCGGCTTCCCGGCGGGCATCAAGGCCGTGACGGATTGGTTCCCCAAGAAGGAACGCGCCTTCGCCGTCGGTCTTTTCAACGCCGGCACCAACATCGGCGCCATCATCACGCCGCTGATCATCCCGCTGATCGCTTCGGTGTGGCTGGGCACGGCCGAAGAGCCCAACTGGCGGATGGCCCTGATCATCGTCGGTGCGCTCGGGTTCCTGTGGGTTCCCGTCTGGTTCATGATCTACAAGCGCCCGGGCGAGCACAAAAAGGTCACCCCGGCCGAGCTGAACTGGATTTCGCAGGACGCCCCCGACCCGGCTCACAAGGTCGGCTGGCTCAAGCTGCTGACGGTCAAGGAGACCTGGGCCTATGCCCTGGGCAAGTTTCTGATCGACCCGATCTGGTGGTTCTTCCTGTTCTGGCTGCCGGGTTTCCTGGGCAAACAGTACGACTTGAATCTGCTGACCTTCGGCCCGCCGTTGATCGCCATCTATCTGCTCTCGGACGTCGGTTCGATCGGCGGCGGCTGGCTGTCGGGACAGTTCCTGAAGCGCGGCATGAGCCTGGGGGCCGCACGCAAGCTGACCATGCTGATCTGCGCCCTTGCGGTCACGCCCGTCGCCTTCGCGGGCAATCTCGACAACATGTGGCTGGCGGTGCTGGTCATCGGCATCGCCACGGCGGCGCACCAGGGCTTCTCGGCCAACCTCTACGCCATGCCCGGCGACGTCTTCCCCCGCTCGGCTGTGGGGTCGGTGGTCGGCATCGGCGGTATGATCGGCGGCTTCGGCGGCATGGCCATGGCCAAATACGCCGGCTACGTCCTGGACAAGATCGGCAGCTACACCCCGATCTTCGTCGTCGCCGCCTCGGCGTATCTGATCGCCCTGCTGGTCATCCACATCCTGTCGCCACGCTACGAGCCGGCCAGGGTCTGATCCCCTGGACCCCTCTCCTGAACGGGAGAGGGGTTTCGTTCCATACCCATCAACGGACGCGCTGATTTCCTTAATCGGATCAAGGCGTGGCCGCATTGAGAGGCCTTTTGTCCATCACGCCCTGATGCGGGGTTATACTGCCGTTCTTCTGGTGGAGGGATCGGCATGGGCCGGATCGGGGACGGAGCGGCTGCGGGCGGGCGCGACTCTGTCGACTCTGTCGAGTCGCTTTTGGAGTCGCGCGGTCAGTCGATCCGGCTGGACGCCCGGCGCCTGCGGTAGCAATACGGCGCGTGAACCTCGCCGGAGCCTGCATGTCCCAGCCTTTCCCGATCCCGTTGCCCGCCGAATGGCGCGCCGAGGCCGAGAAGGCGCTGAAGGGCAGGCCGGTCGAGGGTCTCGTTCATCTCGACGCAGACCACCTGACGACGCGTCCGCTGTACGGCCGGGCCAATGCGACGGCGGCGGTCTTCGCGCCCCGCGCTTCGGACGCCGACGGTCGCCCCTGGGACCTGCGCACCCAGGTCGAGGGCGATGACCCCGAGGCCGCCAATGCGGCGATCCTCGCCGATCTCGAAGGCGGCGCCGCCTCGGTCATCCTCTCAGGCGAGGTTCTGACCGATAGTGAACCACTCGGTCGAGCGCTGCACGGCGTGGCGCTGGAGCTGGCCCCTGTCGGCCTCGACGCCGGTCTCGCCGGGCCGGACGCCGCCAACGCCCTGGCCGTCGTCGCCAAGGGCTCCCCCCGCGCGAAGCTGATGTTCCACATGGACCCGCTGAGCGCCTTCGCCGCAACGGGCGGCTCGCCCCGTTCGATTGAGGAGCATATCAGCCTCGCCGCCAACACCGCGGCCCGCCACGCCGGGGCCTATCCGGAAGCCAGTTTCTTCCTCGTCACCGGCCGGGCCGCGCACGAGGCCGGAGGCTCCGCCGGTCAGGAACTGGGCTTCGCCGCCGCCGCCGCTGCGGCTTGCCTGAATGCCGCCGTGGACGCGGGCCTGCCCATCGAGCGCGCCCTGACCGGGACGGTCCTGGGCGTCAGCGTCGACGCCGAGTATTTCGACAGCCTGGCCAAGGTTCGGGCCCTGCGCCTGATCTGGCGCTCGATCTCCAGAGCCTTCGGCGATGAGACCCCCGCCCGGATCGAGGCCCGCTCTTCGCGCCGGATGCTGGCCGCCAGGGATCCCTGGCCCAACCTGCTGCGCCTGACCGCCGCCGGCTTCGCCGGCGCTGTGGGCGGCGCCGACGCCGTGGTGCTCGACGGCTTCAGCCGCGCGCTCGGCCGGCCCGACGCCTCCGCCCGTCGTCAGGCCCGCAACACCCAGCTGATCCTGATGGAAGAGGCCCACATCGGCCGCGTCGCTGATCCTGCGGCAGGGTCCTGGTATCTCGATCACCGCACCCGCGATCTCGCCGAAGCCGGCTGGGCCGAGTTCCAGCGCATCGAGCGCGAGGGCGGCATCGTCGCCTCCCTGCGCGGCGGCGCCCTGCAGCAGAGGATTGCCGCTGCCCGCGCGTCGGCCAAGGCCGCTCTGTCCGAAGGTGGCGGCCAGATGGTCGGGGTTACGAAGTTCGTCGACGCTGACGTCCGCCCCGTGTCGGTCGAGGCCTCCACCACTGAACCGCCCGCCACCCCGGGCGACCGCTGCCCGCCTCTGCCGCCCTTGCGCTGGGCCGAAGCCTTCGAGCAGGAGACGGCGGCATGACCACCCCCGATTTCACCAGAACCGCCCTCGATCTGTCGCCGCTGAACGGCGCCCTTGACCGCGCGCCCATCCGCACGCCCGAGGGCATCGACATCGCTCCCGTTTACGACGCGGCGGCCATCGCAGACCTCGACTTCATCGACGGCCTGCCCGGGTTCGCGCCGTTCGTGCGCGGCCCCTATCCGACCATGTACGCGTCCAACCCCTGGACCGTGCGCCAGTATGCCGGCTTCTCCACCGCCGAGGCTTCCAACGCCTTCTATCGCCGCAACCTTGCGGCCGGTCAGAAGGGGCTCAGCATCGCCTTCGACCTGGCCACCCACCGGGGCTACGACTCCGACCACCCGCGCGTCGCCGGCGACGTCGGCATGGCGGGGGTGGCGATCGATTCCATCCTCGATATGCGGACCCTGTTCGACGGCATCCCGCTGGACCAGATGTCGGTGTCGATGACCATGAACGGCGCCGTCCTGCCGATCCTGGCCCTCTACGTCGTCGCGGCGGAAGAGCAGGGCGTCGAGCACAAGGACCTGACCGGGACCATCCAGAACGACATCCTCAAGGAGTTCATGGTCCGCAACACCTACATCTATCCGCCCGGGCCCTCGATGCGGATCATCGCCGACATCTTCGCCTGGACGACGCAGGAGACGCCGAAGTTCAACTCCATCTCGATCAGCGGCTACCACATGCAGGAGGCGGGAGCCTCGGCCGACCTCGAGCTGGCCTACACCCTGTCCGACGGGCTGGAATACATCCGCGCCGGTGTCGCGGCGGGCATGGACGTGGACCGGTTCGCGCCGCGCCTGAGCTTCTTCTGGGCCATCGGCATGGACTATTTCATGGAGGTGGCCAAGCTTCGCGCGGGCCGCCTGCTGTGGGCGGAGGCGGTGCAGGCCGAGTTCGCGCCGAAGGACCAACGCAGCCTGTCCTTGCGGGCCCACTGCCAGACCTCGGGCTGGTCGCTGGCGGCCCAGGGCGTGTTCAACAACGTGCCCCGCACCATGGTCGAGGCCATGGCGGCGGCGGGCGGCCAGACCCAGTCCCTGCACACCAACTCGCTCGACGAGGCCCTGGCGCTGCCGACCGACTTCTCGGCCCGGATCGCGAGGAACACCCAACTGCTGCTGCAGCTCGAGACCGGCCTGACCCGGGTGATCGACCCCTGGGGCGGCAGCTTCTTCGTCGAGCGCCTGACCCACGAACTGGCGGAACGCGCGCGCGCCCACATGGCCGAGGTCCGCGAACTGGGCGGTATGGCTGCGGCCATCGAGGCGGGGGTGCCCAAGCTCCGCATCGAGGAGGCGGCGGCCCGCACCCAGGCCCGGATCGACACCGGCCAGCAGACGGTCGTGGGCGTGAACCGCTACCTGAACGACGTCGCGGACGACATTCCCGTGATGAAGGTCGACAACGCCGCCGTGCTGTCGGCGCAGATCGAGAAGTTGAAGCGTCTCCGCGCCGAACGCGACGAGGCGAAGACCCAGGCTGCGCTCGACGCCCTGACAGCCGGCGCCGAAGGCTCGGAGAACCTGCTCGAACTCTGCGTCCGCGCCGGTCGCGCCCACGCCACGGTCGGCGAGATGTCTGACGCCCTGGAAGCCGCCTTCGGCCGCCACGTCGCCACGGTGAAGACCGTCTCAGGCGTCTACGCCCGCGAGGCCGGCAAGGATCCGAAAATCTCACGCGCCCGCGACATGGTCGCCGCCTTCGTCGAAAACGACGGCGGTCCGCCGCGCATCCTGATCGCCAAACTGGGCCAGGACGGCCACGACCGGGGCCAGAAGGTTGTCGCCACGGCCTATGGCGACCTCGGCCTCGACGCCGTCGCCGGTCCCCTGTTCCAGACACCGGAAGAGGCGGCGCGCGATGCGGTGAACAACAATGTCCACGTCGTCGGGGCGTCGTCGCTGGCGGCCGGGCACCTGACGCTGGCGCCCGCGCTGATCGCCGAACTCAAGAAGCTGGGCCGCTCCGACATCATGGTGACGGTCGGCGGGGTGATCCCGCCCGCCGACGTCCAGACCCTGCTGGATATGGGCGTGGCCGCCGTCTATCCGCCCGGATCCGTCATCGCCGACACGGCCATCGACCTGATCGAGAAGCTGAATCGCAAGCTGGGATACGCCCAGAAGGCCTGAATCAGGGGCGCTGGCGCCCCGGCAAGGCCTCGACCTCGGCCTCGGTCAGGGAGCGTTCAATGCGCGCGAAGCACTGGTCCGGGCCGAAGCGGACGTTCGGCAAGGCGATCCGTGCACTGTCGCCGACGCAGACCTGACTGCCGATCCCCGTCGCCGGCGTGATGACCAGGGCGTTGGCGTTTCCGATATCGGGGCAGCCGCCCGCCTGGATCGCGAACACGCCGCCGCCCAGGACCTTGACGTAGATCTGCTCGGTCCCGCCTCGCGTGAAGTTGGTGATCCGGGCGGGCTGGAAGCACTGGCGCGCGCCGCCGTCGGGCGTGCCGATCCCGGAGCCGGGCGCGGCGCCGTCGGTGGGCGCGCATGCGGCGACGCTGGACAGGACGATGACAAGGGCGATCGGTCGGCGCACAGCGGCGTCTCTTCCTTCCAGCTAGACGCGTCGACCGTCCTCCGGCCTTGCGCCGGGCGCAAGGGCCGCTCGCGACGGCGTGATCCGCTCGACGACATTGCGGGGCAGGGGCGAGGGCTGGCCCGAGACCAGCGCGGCGACATGTTCTCCCAGCAGAGGCGCGAGGCAGAAGCCTCGCGATCCCAGGCCGCCAAGGACGAACAGACCGGCATGGCCGGGTACGGCGCCGGCGATCGGCAGGCGGTCTCGCGTGGTCGCCCGGGTCGCGACCCGGGAGCGGACGGCGCCCAGCGCGAGGCCTGCGGCGAGACCCGGCAGGCGGGCTGCGAGCGCGGCGAGATTCCGCTCTGTGTCGGCCGGACGGATGTCCGTGGCGGTATCGTCCCGGACGTGGGTGGCCCCGAACAGGAAGCCGGTCCCCGTCGGCGCGACATAGCCGCCCCAGGCCATGGCTGCGGGTTCGCCTTCCCCTTCGACCCATTCGGCTTGGCCCCGCACCGGCGACAGGCGCAGATCCGGCGCCAGGCCGATGGAGCCCGCGCCTGCGCACAGCACCACCGTCTCCGCCTCCGCGAGCACGGCGCCGGTCGCATCAACAACCCGCCATCCTCGGGCATGAGGTTCGACACGCGCCGCCTCCCCGGCGCGTACCGCGTCGGGACTGAGCCAGTTCCTCAGGATCGTGGGCGGAGCGACGACGAAGGCGCAGGCCATGCACAGGCCCGGGCCCTCGACCGGCTCGCCGGCGATGCGGGACGCTTCGCTGTCGTTCGCCAGGGTGATCTCGCCGTCTGCCCAGATCGGCTGGGTTGCGATCCGCTCGAAGCGTCGGGCATCGCGTTCTGTGCCTGCGAGTTGCAGCACGCCGCGCGCAATGACCGCGCCGGGCAAGAGGCTGTAAAGGGCGCCGGCCCGCTCCAGCGCCTGGGCGAACAGGGCGGCCACCGGCTCGTCGCCGAGGTCGAAGCGCGGCGTCACCAGGGCGGCCGGGAAGCCGGACGCGCCCGCTCCGCGGCCGTCGGCCTCGATCACAACAGGCGTGAGACCCGCAGCCGTCAAGGCGCGCGCCACAGCGGCTCCGGCGATCCCTGCGCCGATGACGATCACGCAGCGGGGCGGCGGGGCGACGGCGGGATCACCGGTCCGGCGCGCCTCGAGCCGCTCGCGCTTGCGGCCGTGTCCGGGGCGTTTGTCGACGGCGAAGCCGCGCTCGGCCAGACCGCGGCGGACCAGGCCTGCGACGGTGAAGGTCGCGACGCGGGCGTCGGGCGCCGACTTCGCGGCGATCTGATCGAAGACGGTCTCGGACCACATGCCCGGGTTCACAGAGGGCGCGAACCCGTCAAGGAACCAGGCGTCGGCGCGGCCCGTCCATTGATCCAGGGCCCATTCAGCCTCGCCCACGGCGAGGTCGAGCACGGCGTGGAACTCCGGCAGGTCGATGCGATGGAAGCCCGGGGTCGTGGCCGGCCAGCGCTCGGCGAGCGCCGCCGTCACCTCGTGAATCTCGGGCCAGGCGGACAGGGCGCGGCTCGCCTGGTCGGCGTCCAGCGGATAGCCCTCGATGGAGAAGATGTGCAGTCGCCCGTCTTCGGGACGATGTCGCCGCCACAGGTCGAGCAGGGCGGCGATGTTCAGCCCGCTGCCGAAGCCCAGCTCGGCGACGGTGAAATCCCGACGACCGGCCCAGGCCTCGGGCAGGCCGCATCCGGTCAGGAAGACCGCCCGGGTTTCGGCCAGCCCGTCTTCGGCCGAGAAATAGATGTCGCCATACCGGCCCGACCGGGGCTCCCCGGCCTCGGTCCAGACCAACCTGGGGTCGCGGTCATCCGTGTCGGTCATCGCGGGGTCTATAGGCGGCGTGGCGTATTGCGGGCACGAAAAAAGGGACCGCCCGGAGGCGATCCCTTTCCGTCAGACGAAGCGAACTCCGTCCGAATACCAGGTCCGTGAGGACTTAGTGAGCGGCCGGAGCGGCCGGAGCGGCCGGAGCCATAGCGGCGTCGGCAGCCGGGGCCATAGCGCCGTCGGCGGCCGGAGCAGCGGCGGCAGCGGCTTCACCAGCGGCGGCAGCAGCGTCCGTGGCGGCAGCGTCGGCGGTCGCAGCAGCGTCCGTGGCGGTGTCGGCGGCGGCAGCGGCGTCAGCCGAAGCGTCAGCGGCCTTGTCTTCGGCGGCGGGTTGGCAAGCAGCCAGGGTCAGGGCGGCGGCGGAGGCGGCGATCAGGGCGACGATGCGCATGATGTATATCCTTCAGAAGGGGGTTCAAGAGAGGTCATGAATCCTCTCCGTTGGGGAGATAACGGGATCGTGAGCGGATTCGCAAGCGAAATCTCACGGCTTCGTGATCGTCCGCGATCCGGGAAGGTTACGTATGAGGGTGAAGCCGTTCACCGGCTTCGGTCAACCGGCCCTGGGCGTCGGGCCTCGGGCTGACGGGATCATGACCGGCGGGAGCCGGCGTGAGGACGCCGTGTTCTGGAGCCCTCGAACGAAATGATCAGGCGGCCTCGGGCGGGTTCGCCGCAAGGTGTTCTTCCATCTCCATGAACGACGGCTGGGCCGACGACGGGATGTCGCCGCGTCCGATCTCGACCGAGATCTGCGCCGCGTTGCCGTGCAGGTGGGCGACCAGCACCGACTGGATGATTTTGTAGAATGCCGCTTCCTCGTCGACGATCGCCTGCAGGCGCGCTGCCAGCGGTCCGACCAGGCCATAGGCCAGGAATACGCCCATGAAGGTGCCGACCAAGGCGCCCCCGATCATCCCGCCGAGGATTTCTGGCGGTTCGGTGATCGATCCCATGGTCTTGATGACCCCCAGAACGGCCGCGACGATGCCCAGAGCGGGCAGGGCGTCGGCCATGTTCTGAAGCGCGTGAGGCGCGCCGGCCGCCTCGTGGTGATGCTTCTCCAGTTGTTTTTCCATCGCGTCCTCGATCTGGTGAGGATCCTCGAGGTTCATCGTCATCATCCGCAGGGTGTCGCAGATGAAATCGATCGCGAAATGGTCCTTCATGACCTTCGGATACTTCTGGAAGATCGAGGATTCGCCGGGCTTCTCGATATGGCTTTCCAGGGCGATGACGCCCTTGGACTTCATCGTCTTGGTCAGGGCGAACAGGAGGCTGAGCAGGTCCTTGTAGTCCTGTTTCTTCCATTTCGGCCCGGCGAAGGCCTTGCCCAACCCGCCCATGGCGGACTTCACCACGCCGATCGAGTTGGAGATCAGGAAGGCGGCGATGGCCGAACCGCCAATGGCCATCAACTCGTGTGGCGCGGCGTGGATGATGACCTCGAACTTGCCCCCGGCCAGGGCGTAGCTGCCGAACACCATGCCGAACAACATGACGATGCCGATGATCTGAAACATTTGGCGGTCCGACGTCCCCGGGAGCAGAGACGCCGACCTTCGCCATTAATGATTAACGGTCGCTTAGTCCTCCCCAAAAGCGAAGTGCAGGGGGAAGACTAAAGCCGGTTGTGGCCGTTCTGGATCGCGGCGAAACCCTCGGCGGTCAGCCTGGTATAGCCGGACTTGCCGCCCCGAACGTAGATCTGGCCGTCGATCTTCGCCGGATCGAAGCCCTCGGCCACCAGATCGACCTTGCGGTATTTGAAAGTCCCGGTCGTCTCCAGCGTCTTGGCCAGGCGCACGAACACGGGCCGCGCATAGGGCGGCAGCTGTTCGTCTGCCCAGACGGCGAAATCCTTGGCGGAGAACCGGCCCTCGACCACCAAGGTGACCATGCCGGCCTTGCCGTCGGCCCCCGGCACCGGGACGCCATAGGCGATGACCTCGTTGACGCCTGGCGCGTCGGCCAGCCGCTGTTCGACCTCGGCAGTCGAGACGTTCTCGCCCTTCCAGCGGAAGGTGTCGCCGATGCGGTCGACGAAGTAGAAATAGCCCTCCGAATCCTGGCGCATCAGGTCACCGGTGCGGAACCAGCGATCACCGCGCCGGAACACATCGGTCAGGATCTTCTTCTCCGACGCGGCCTTGTCGGCATAGCCGGAGAAGTCATGGCGGATGTTGTCGCCGATCATGCCGATGGCCTCGCCGATCTCGCCGGCCGAGGCCTCACGCACCAGGCCACTGGCGAGGCGCACTGGCTCTTCGGTATCGACGTCGAAGGCGACCAGGCGGATGTTGATCTGCTTCTTGAGGAATTTCGGGACCCGCCCGATGGCGCCCTGCTTGCCGTCGAAATTGAACAGCGACACATTGCCTTCGGTGGAGCCGTAGAACTCCAGAATCTCGGGAATGGCGAAACGGGACTGGAAGTCCGGCCAGACGTCGGGTCGCAGGCCGTTGCCGAAGGCCAGGCGGATCTTGTGGCCGCGCTCGCCCTCCTGCGGCGGGCCGTTCACCAGGTAGCGGCACAGTTCGCCGATATAGACGAACATCGTCGCGCCGGAGGTGTTCACGTCCCGCCAGAAGCTGGAGGTCGAGAATTTGCGCCGCAGAATCAGCCGCCCGCCGTTCAGCAGGGCGGGGCCGACACCGACCAGGCCGCCGGTCGAGTGATAGAGCGGCAGGACATTGAAGATCCGGTCCGTCGGCGTCGATTGGGTGCAGCCGGCGAAGGCGCGCATATAGGTCCGTGCCCGGGCATGGTGGATGCGCGCCGCCTTCGGCATGCCGGTCGTCCCGGAGGTGTAGATATAGAGCGCGGTGTCGCGGTTGGTGAGGCCGTCTCGGATGTTGCGGTTCGGGCGCACTGACGATCCGCTGCGCACGGCGTTGTCCAGTCCACGCCGCTCGGAGACCTCGTCGGCGTCCCTCAGGCCCAGGACCCACAGCATCATGGTGCGGCTGACGAAGGGCCGGGCCTCTTCGCACTTCCGCCAGGTCTCCTCGTCGGCCACGACCACGGCGACGCCGGCGATGTTGAGGCAGTGGGCCAGGGCCTGGCCGGTCAGGTTGGTGTTGATCAGGGCGGTGGCGATGCCGGCCTTCGAGAACCCCATCCAGGCGGCGATGTATTCCGCGCGGTTGGTCATCACCAGAGCGATGACGTCTGTGCGCCGCAGGTTCCGGCTGCGCGCCCAGTGGGCATAGCGGTTCGCCATGCCGTCGAGGTCGCGATAGGTCAGCGACCGGTGCTCGTCCTCGAGGGCGATGTTGTCAGAGAACTTATCGACAGCTTCCTCGAAGTCGTCGCAGACCAGAACGTCGCTATCCAGGGCGATCGGCTTGATGCGCTTGAGCAGCCGACGCAGACCGGCCGCGAACTTGAGATCGCGTCGGATGTTGGCCGCCAAACCCATGGTCGCAGTCGCTCCGTATGCAGGCGTAAGTCAAACCGGTGATGAACAACCGGCGGGACGGGGTCAACCGGCAGGGGAATCCGTAGCGTCGGTCGGCGACGTTTCCGCCCGGGCGTGGCGCCGTTGCGTCGGCGCCGCCGGGTAAACCCAAGGCCGGGGCTCCGTTGGATCGAGTCTCCCGCAAGGCCCCCCTCAAGATTACCTGTTCGTGAATGCGAACAGGGGCAAGATTTGGCCGTGATTGCCGCAGACCGCGACCGGTTTGTGTCGATGACGGTGTTTCTTGAAGGCACGGGAGTTGTTTCGGAACCTCGATCGCCGACGGTTGTTTTCCCGGCATAACCTTGGAGTAACGCAGATGACTGTGACCTATACGGATGACGCCATTCGGAACACTTCGATCGAGGCCGATAACTTCGTGCCCCGCTACGCCCGCGCCAGGCGCGCGAACAAGGGTGTGCGGACCTGGATGATCCTCGCGCCGATCGGCGCCCTGGTCCTTATCGGCGGCGGCGCGGCCATGATGATGGGCGGCGGAACCGAGACCCAGCCCCTCGTCGAACCCCAACCCGTCGCGCCGATCGTCCGGCCCCTCGAGGCCGGGCCTGCCCCGCTGGAAAGCTCGGTCGCACCGGCTGCCCTGACGACCCCCGCCGCCGCTCCGGGTCCTTTCGTTCGCGACGCCGCCCCCACCCCGCCTCCCGCGGTTCAGCGTCGCGTCGGCGCCGTCGAAAGTCGAGCCGCTGCGACCGTCGCCGTGGCGCCGCGCACGGAAGCCGTGACCGAACCGACCGGCCCGCTTCCTTACAGGGCTTCGCCTTCAACCGGCGTGACCCCGACCGCCCCGGCGCCGACCGTGACGCCGCCGGCCCCGGCCATCCAGACCACCCCGCTGAACTGATCGGCGGCGAAGACAAGAAAGCCCCCGGTTCGCGCCGGGGGCTTTTTGCTGTCCGCGTTCCCGCGCTCAGGTCGCGGGAACGACCCGCCAGATGACATTGCCCACATCGTCGGCGACGAGCAGGGCCCCCAGTCGATCGACCTGCACCCCGACCGGCCGGCCCATCGCCTCGCCCTCGGCGTTGAGGAAGCCGGTCAGGAAGTCCTGCGGCGCGCCCGATGGCCTTCCGTTGGCGAAGGGCACGAAGATCACCTTGTAGCCGGCCTTCGGCTCGCGGTTCCACGATCCGTGCTGACCCACGAAGGCGCCGTGGTTGTAAGCGGCCGGGAAGGCGGTTCCTTCGTAGAAGGTCAGACCGAGCGACGCCGTGTGGGCGCCCAGTGCATAGTCGGGCGCGAGGGCGGCGGCGACCCTGGCCGCATCCTGGGGCTGGACCCGCGCATCGACTGTCTGGCCGTAATAGCTCCAGGGCCAGCCGTAGAAGCCGCCGTCCCGCACCGAGGTCATATAGTCTGGCACCAGGTCGTTGCCGAGTTCGTCCCGCTCGTTGACTGCGACCCAAAGCGCCTGGCTGTCCGGCTGCCAGGCCAGACCGACGGGATTGCGCAGGCCCGAGGCGAAGACCCGCTGGGCGCCTGTGGCGGTGTCGATCTCGTGGATGGCCGCGCGGCCTTCCTCCTCGTCCATCCCGTTCTCGCCGATGTTTGAGTTGGACCCGACGCCGACATAGAGCTTCGTCCCGTCCGCGGAGGCGACCAGGCTCTTGGTCCAGTGGTGGTTCCGGCCTGCGGGCAGGTTGGCGATCTTTGTCGCCGGCGCCGTGATCTGCGTCTGGCCCGCCTGATAGGGGAAGGCGACGACGGCGTCGGCATTGGCCACGAACAACCTGTCCCCGACCAGGGCCATGCCGAAGGGCGACATCAGGTTCTCAAGGAAGGTCGACCTGGTCTCCGCCACCCCGTCTCCGTCCGCGTCGCGCAGCAGGATGATGCGGTTGGGGCTCGGCGGCGCCGCGCCCGCCCGCTTCATCACCAGACCCATGACCCAGCCGCGAAGGCCGCCCGACTTGCCCTCCGGCTTGGGCGGCGCATTGGTCTCGGCAACCAGGATGTCGCCGTTGGGCAGGCGATAGAGCCAGCGAGGGTGATCGAGACCGCTCGCGAAGGCCTGGACCCGGAACCCCTGTGGCGCGGTCGGCATGACGCCGTCCGGCCACCCGACCGCCGGAGCGATATTCACCGTCGGCGCCAACAGGTTCCTGTGCGGCTCGACCAGGGTCGGCCGGGCTCCAAAGGTCGAGCCCTCGGGCGCGATCGGCCCGCTTCCGCAGGCCGCGAGCGTCAGGGCGGAGGCGCAGACGGCGAGCAGGAGAGGGCGGTGCGTCATCGGGTGCTTCCTAGAAGGCGGGGAATTCGAGGCGGCTGACATCGTAGCCCAGCGACCGGGCGCGCTCTACGAGGGCGGCGCGTTCGGCGGCGTCGGGAACCTCGCGCGTATAGATCCACAGTTTCTCGAACTTCGGATCGGCCGAGATGAACCAGCTGTAGTCCTCGGCGTGGTCCAGCACCCAGTACTCCCAGGTGATCAGACCGCCCAGATACCGCGCCCGGAGCTTGGCGTTGAAGCCGGGGTCGAGGATCGTGCCCGAGGCGCCGATGGCCTTCTCGCGACCGTCCGGCGTATTCTGCTGACACGTGTCGCGCACGCTGATCCGGGTCGGCGACTGGATGACATAGTTGGTCGCCCCGGCCACGCAGCCGTCGGTCAGGCTCATCGGCAGGCGGGCGATTTCCAGCCAGCGGCCGGAGTAGAACCGCTCCAGATCCACCGCTCGCGCCGGCTGGGGCGCGCGGACCTGATCGGCGGGTATGGAGGTGGCGCAGGCGCTGACGGCGACGACCGCGACGGCGGCCATGACCAGGGTTCGGATCGACATCGGCAGTCCTCGCGCGAGATGGAAAAGCATAGATACGAGGCCAGTTCCGTCGGCGGACGCGCTGGACTATCCGGCGGCCAGATCTTTCGGCACGCGGATGCGCCGGAAGCGGGCCTCGACGAAGGCATAGGCGCCGAAGGCGATCAGGCCGACGGCTGTCAGTCCCAGCATCAGGTCGCCGCCCGGCTGACGCTCCAGCGCCTCCAGCGCGGTGCCGAAGGTTTCGACCTTGGACGACTGGGCCCGCCATCCCGCCAGCGTCACGAACAGGGCCAGCGGCAGATAGGCCAGACCCCGCGCGACATAGCCGATCCGCGCCAGCGGCAGCACCCAGCGGCACACCGTCTGCGAACAGACCAGGGTCGCGCCGAAATCGTTGACGACGCCCATGACGACATTCCCGATGCCGACACCGGCGATGATCAGGCCGATGATCATCAGGGCCGCGCCGCCGAACGGCAGGTCCAGCAGGATGGAGGCCTTCTCCTGGTTCTCCGCCAACTGTTCGGCGCCCATCGACGGTCCCACCTCATCCAGCAGCTGGAACACGCCGGAGGCCAGCACGGCATAGGCCAGGCCGCTGAACCCCTGCGTCGCCCGCACGACCCATCCCTGTAGGTTCGAACCCTCGTGATCGACGTCGAACACGGCCTGTAACACGCGCCAGCCGACGAAGGCCCAAAGGCCGGCGCCGATCAGGATCAGCCAAAGCCGACCGAACGGCTGCTGCGCCAGGACATAGAGGACGCCGTGCGGATCGACGGCCTGCCCCCTCATACCGATGGCCGTGGCGAGCATCAGGATGCCGACCGAGACATAGACGAAGCCGTTGGCCGCGAAACCGAAGCGCGACGACGCCTCCAGCGCGTCATGCAGCCGCGGAAACCGGTCGCGCCATGTCCGCCGTTTGCGCAAACGGTCGAACAGGCCACTGAGGCCGGAACGCAGGCGGCCGATGCCGGGGTCGGGGAGTGAGGGAGCCATGTCATCTCGAACACGCGGAGCCGTTCAACGCCGGAGGTTGCGGATCGCTCCCGGGCGCAACATCGAAAGCGCCGCCGGGACAAGGGCCTGCGAAGGGCATGTGGAAATGACGCCGGGCTCAGCCTGGCCAATCCACCAATGTCCGCTTACGCCGCCGCCGCGCCAACCATCGATCGGGCGACGGCCTCGGCCACCTTGATCCCGTCGACGGCGGCCGAGAGGATGCCGCCCGCATAGCCGGCGCCTTCGCCGGCCGGGAACAGGCCGCGCACGGTCAGGCTCTGGAAGTCGGCGCCGCGGGTCATGCGAATCGGGGATGAGCTGCGGGTCTCCACGCCCGTCAGAACCGCCTGGGCGTCGTCGTAGCGGGCGATCTTGCGGCCGAACACGGGCAGGGCCTCGCGCATGGCGGCGATCACATAGTCGGGCATCAGCGGCGCCAGGTCGGTCGGGCGCACGCCCGGCTTGTAGCTGGGAACCACCTCCCCCAGGTCGGTCGAGGCGCGGCCCGCCAGGAAGTCGCCGACCAGCTGACCGGGCGCGAAATAGTCGCCGCCGCCGGCTACGTAGGCGAGGCTCTCCAGTTCCCTTTGCAGTTCGATGCCCGCCAGCGGGTGGTCGCTCCCGTAATCCTCTGGCGAAATTCCCACCACGAAGCCGGAGTTGGCGTTCCGCTCGTTGCGCGAATACTGGCTCATGCCGTTGGTGACCACGCGCCCAGGCTCGCTGGTCGCCGCCACCACCGTCCCGCCCGGGCACATGCAGAAGCTGTAGACGGTGCGCCCGTTGCTGCAGTGGTGCGACAGCGTATAGGCCGCCGCGCCCAGATCGGGGTGTCCGGCGCAGGGGCCGAACATCGCCCGGTCGATCCACGATTGCGGATGCTCGATGCGGAAGCCGATCGAGAACGGCTTGGCCTCGATGTGGACGCCACGCTCATAAAGCGTGTGGAAGGTGTCGCGCGACGAGTGACCGATGGCGACGACCACGTGGTCGGCCTCCAGGGTCTCGCCGGTGTGCAGGCGCACGCCCCGGATGCCGCCCTTGTCGAGCTCGATGTCGGTGACCCGGTGTTCGAAGCGGTATTCGCCGCCCAGGGCCTCGATCTTCTTGCGCATGGCCTCGACCATGGTCACCAGGCGGAAGGTGCCGATGTGGGGGTGGGCGTCAGTCAGGATCTCCTCCGGCGCCCCGGCCGCGACGAACTCGGTCAGCACCTTGCGCGCCAGGAAGCGCGGATCCTTGATCTGGCTGTAGAGCTTGCCGTCGGAGAAGGTGCCCGCGCCGCCCTCGCCGTACTGGACGTTGGATTCCGGGTGCAGCTTGCCCTTGCGCCACAGTTCCCAGGTGTCCTTCGTCCGTTCCCGCACCACCTTGCCGCGGTCGAGAATGATCGGCCTGAAGCCCATCTCGGCCAGGATCAGCCCGACGAACAGACCGCACGGCCCGGCCCCGATTACGATGGGTCTAAGGCGCTCGGCCTTTCCTCCGTCCCGGGGCGCGACGGCGACATGCCGATAGGCGACGTCCGGGGTGGGCTGCACGTGCACGTCGTTGGCGAAGCGGGCCAGCACCGCCGCCTCGTCCTTCACCTCGACGTCGAGGATATAGACTTTCAGGATCGCCGACTTCCTGCGCGCGTCATGCGCCCGCTTCCACACCGACCACGAGATCAGGTCGTGCGCCGGTACGCCGAGGCGCGTGGCAATCGCGGCCGGCAGGGCCTCCGGCGCGTGGTCGAGGGGCAGTTTGAGTTCGGACAGGCGCAACATCGGCGGCCTTGTAGCCGCTGGCGACGCCAAAGGCATGAGGAAGATGGGCGTCGCCTTATCGGCGAAAGCTCAAAGACCGCTTTCGACCCATAGGAGCCTCTCGATAGGTCTGCTTTTCGGCTTAGGGCTCGAACTGCCCTCGACCCTGGAAGGACCGGCTGACGCAACTTTGCTGGCCTTGGAGCCTTGAGAAGTAAGAGGCCGACCGTCGGTCTAGCGTGTGGCACGACAAGTCCGATCGTGGCTGGCCGCCTGAGGTAAGACGATGACCACACCGCAAGATGGCAAAACCCTAATGATCGTCGAGGACGAGGTGCTCGTCGCGATCACGCTCAGGTCCGAACTGGAGGACGCCGGATATCATGTCCTCAACCTGACAGACCGCATCGGAGATGCGCTTGAGGTTGCCAAGGCGAGCCAGCCGGATCTCGCGCTGGTCAATATCCAGCTGGTCGGCATCGAACTCGCCACGAAGCTGAAGGCCCTGGACGTTCCGGTCCTGCTGATCAGCGGGCAGGTCAGCCGCGCCCGGTCGGCCAGAACGGTCGCGATCGCCTCGTTACCGAAGCCCTACGACGCTGCGGACATGGTGCTTGCCGTTACCTACCTGCTGGGGTGCCTTCAGGGCGACGCCTCACTACCGAGGCCGAGCGGCCTCGAAGTGTTCGACGAAGACGGTTTCGGGCTCGCGCCAGCGGCCTGAGGATTGCGGCGGCGGGTGTCCGACGCCTTGAGAGCCCTGGAGAGTCTGGTTTCTGCCGCCACTCAAATGGCTGCGAACCACCCTCAACAGCCGTCCGGAAGGTCTGCTTCCGGGACACAGGGGTTCGATGTCCGGTTCCGGGCCTGATGCCAATGTCGGGGTCCGACCCTTAGCAGACCTCTGAAAGGTCCGGTTTCTGGCCGCCGGTCCGTCAGGTGGTTTCAAGCATCGTCCCAAAGACCGCAGGCGATTCCGGTTGAACGCGAACCCCGCTGCCCCTGCCACCGTGTCCGTGCCGACTTCACCCCGACTGGCTCAGCGGGGAGCCTTGCGTGTCGGCGTCGTTCCAGCTACCGATGTTTTCTTGGGGGGAGACTAAAATGCTATCAAGATTTGCGTGGGTTATTGCTTTTTTATCGTTGGCGATAGGGACGCCGGCCCTCGCTCAGAATATCGACACTAGGGCTGCTGCAACTACGGCGTTTACTGCTTTTGGATACGGGGGCGCTACCCAGACGTATGGCCAGACCTTTACGGTGCCCGGTGGGCAGACCGCCGTCAGCAGCTTCAGCTTCAAGCTGGCGACCGTCCCGGCTACCGCAACCTTCCGAGGTGTTTTGATGCAATGGAACAGCGGCACCAACCGCGCGACCGGACCCGTCCTGTACCAGAGCGGTGATGTCACCACGACGGGTGCAACGGTTCAGGATGTGACGTTCACTATACCGGGATCCGCCCCAGTTACTGCAGGTCAAACCTATGTGATTTTTGCATCCACCGTGAATAGCGCCGGGAGCGGGTCCGGTGGCTGGAGCATGACCAACTCTGACGTCCTGCCCGGTGGACGCCTCGTTTACCAGAACGCAGGGTCACAATCAGACTGGACGGGGACGGGTTGGTTTGGTTTAAACGGCAATGACTTTGGCGTCACTGTAAACTTCGGTCCGGCGCCCGTGCCGACCCTGTCGGAATGGGCCATGATCCTGTTCGGGCTGATCCTGGCAGGCGGAGCCGCGCTCTACATCCAGCGGCGGCAGTTGATCGCGTAACCAACTTCGCTCCCGGTTTGGAACGGCCCCGCTGGCGACGGTGGGGCCGTTTGTATGTCTGATACCCACCCGTAGCGGACATCGGCCATGCCCGCTTGCGGCCTCCAAAAGTCAGCAGTTGACGACTTACTCCACCCTTACGCCTTGAGCCGCGACCGAACGTCGCCATATTGCGGCGACGGCGCTTCGGCCGCTGGGGAGACGCGCCGAATGCCGCCGGTCATCGACATCAAGGGCCTGAGCAAGACCTACGCCTCCGGGCTGCAGGCGCTGAAGCCCACGGACCTCCAGATCGGCAAGGGCGAGATCTTCGCCCTGCTGGGCCCGAACGGGGCCGGCAAGACGACGATGATCTCGATCATCTGCGGCATCGTCACCCCCTCGACCGGCACTGTCACGGCCGACGGCCACGACATCAAAAAGGATTACCGCCAGGCGCGGATGAAGATCGGCCTGGTGCCCCAGGAACTGACCACCGACGCCTTCGAGACGGTGCTGGCCACGGTGACCCTGAGCCGGGGTCTGTTCGGCAAGGCGCCGAACCCGGCCCATATCGAACAGGTCCTTAAGGACCTCAGCCTGTGGGACAAGAAGGACTCCAAGATCATGACCCTGTCTGGGGGCATGAAGCGCCGGGTCATGATCGCCAAGGCCCTGAGCCACGAGCCCGACATCCTGTTCCTGGACGAACCGACCGCCGGGGTGGACGTCGAGCTGCGTCGCGACATGTGGAACCTGGTGCGCCGCCTGCGCGAGAGCGGCGTCACCATCATCCTGACCACCCACTATATCGAGGAGGCCGAGGAGATGGCCGACCGGGTGGGCGTGATCCTCAAGGGCGAATTGATCCTGGTGCAGGACAAGACCGAGCTTATGAAGAAGCTGGGTAGGAAGACCCTGACCCTGAACCTGCAGGACCCGCTGGAGCTCCTGCCGCCCGAACTGGCGGAGTGGCATCTGACCCTGCGCGACGAGGGCAACGAGCTGGAGTTCGTGTTCGATTCCAACGCCGAGCAGACCGGCGTGCCCTCCCTGCTGCGCAAACTCTCGGACCTCGGCATCGCCTTCAAGGACCTGAACACCCGCCAGAGCTCGCTGGAGGACATCTTCGTCAGCCTGGTCCATCGCGACCCGGTCGCCGCCAGCACCGGAGCCGCCGCATGACCTTCAACGGATACGGCGTCTGGGCCATCTACAGGTTCGAGATGGCGCGGGCGCTCCGCACCCTGTGGCAGTCGATCGTCACGCCCGTTATCACGACCGCCCTATATTTCGTCGTCTTCGGCTCGGCCATCGGCAGCCGGATGACCGAGATCGACGGCGTCCCCTACGGCGCCTTCATCGTGCCCGGCCTGATCATGCTGAGCCTGTTCACCCAGTCGATCTTCAACGCCTCGTTCGGCATCTATTTCCCGAAATTCACCGGCACGATCTACGAGCTGCTCAGCGCGCCCGTGTCGCCGTTCGAGATCGTCCTGGCCTATGTCGGGGCGGCGGCGACCAAGTCGGCGGTGCTGGGCCTGATCATCCTGGCGACCGCATCGCTCTTCGTGCCGCTGCAGATCCTGCACCCGGTCTGGATGCTGGCCATCCTGATCCTGATCTCGACGACCTTCAGCCTGTTCGGCTTCATCATCGGCATCTGGGCCCAGAGCTTCGAGCAGCTGAACTTTATCCCGATGCTGGTGGTGACGCCCCTGACCTTCCTGGGCGGGTCCTTCTATTCGATCCACATGCTGCCGGAGCCTTGGCGGACGATCACTCACTTCAATCCGGTGGTCTATCTGATCTCCGGATTCCGCTGGAGCTTCTACGGGACCGGCGACGTGCCGATCGTCTGGAGCCTCGTGGCGACATGCGGATTCCTCGTCGCCTGCCTCGCGGTCGTCGGGTGGATCTTCAAGACCGGCTATCGGCTCAAAACCTGACGGAGATGACAGATGACGGCTGCGACCTGGAACGGGGTGGTGATCGCCCGCTCGGACGATACCGTGGTGGTCGAGGGCAACCACTATTTTCCGCGTGACGCCGTGGATCCGGCCGTGTTGAAGGCCTCGACGACCACCTCGATCTGCCCGTGGAAGGGGACGGCCTCCTATTACTCGCTGGTCGTGGACGGGAAGGAGAACAAGGACGCCGTCTGGTACTATCCCGAGCCAAAGTCCGCCGCCGTCGAGATCGCCGGTCGAATGGCTTTCTGGAAGGGCGTCGAGGTTCGCTGACGGTACGGTCGGCTAAACTTCTGGCATTGGACGCCCCCGTCGTTCGCCGCTAAGACGCCTGCCATGTCGTCCGAGACCCCTCCAGGCCCCGCCGAAAACCGTCCGCCCGAGCCGTTCGTGCGTGGCCGGATCGTGTGGTCGCGCCCGCCCCGGCCCGTGTTCCGCGTCGGTCCCCTGCCGCGGGTGGCCCCGGCCCCGGCGGCTCGTCCTGTCCGACGGTCGGGCGCAGGCATACTGACCGGCTCGATGATCCCCCCGGCCCGGGCTGCGTCCCCCGCCGCCGGGGTCCTCCCGGAAGCACCGGTCGAGCCGGTCGTTGAGGCCGTGGCTCCCCAGCCAGAGCCGGTCGCGCCTGAGCCTGTCGTCGAAGCCGTCGCTCCCGAACCCGAGCCGGTCCAGGCCGCGCCCGAGCCGACGCCCGCGCCGCACGAAATCGTCATCGAGCCGGAGCCCGCCGTCACCGTGCCGCCGCCGCTCTCGACCGAGGCGAAGCCGGCCGCCAGGCCGCGCGAACTGCCTTCGGTGGTCGTGACCCCGGCGATCTACGCAACCATGGGCGCGGCCATGCAGAAGGTGGCCAGGGGCGACCGCTGGCCGATCGTCGCGGGTGTCGCGGCCCTCGTGGTCATCGGCGGCTTCATCTGGCTGGCCACCCTGCCTGCCCCGCAGCCCGTCGCTCCGGGCCCGACGCCTCTGGTTGCCGATGCCGCGCCTCCCGTAGAGACGACGGTGGTCGCTGAGCCTGCACCCGGGATCGAGACTGCGGCGCCGGTCCGCGCGACCTCCGCCCCTGCTCCGGCTGCCGCCGCGCCCGTGACGGCCCCGCCGCGCCGCCCGACCCAGGCCGCGCCCGTCGTGGTGGCGCCGCCCGCGCCGGTCGAGACCGCGCCCCGGCCCGATATCCAGACCGCGCCCCTGGTCGTGGAGCCGCCGACCCCGGCCGCGCCCGCGCCGGCGGATCCGGACGCACCCGTCTCGACCGCGCCCCAGCCCTTGAATCAGGGCCGCTGAACCAGGGCCTCAGCGCTCCGCCGCGCGGTAGGGCAGGTAGCCCCGCTCGACCATGCGGCGCAGGCCTTCATAGGCCTCCGACAGCTCCTCATAGGCGGCGCGCATGCCCGACAGCTTCGCCGCCTCGGCCGGGCCGATGGCCTGGCCCGCCTCCGACAGCCTCAGCGCCTCGGCGATCCAGCGCGCCCGCGCCGTCGCGGCGGCCACCGCCAGCCGCTGGAAGGCCGCCGGCTCGGTATGGTTGGCGCCCAGCCCCAGGACCTGCGGGATCACCTCCCGGTTGGAGACGAAGGCGGCGTAGTCGATCTGTTCCAGATGCCCGCGCAGCCTGCGCTGCTCCTGCGGGTCGCTGTCGCTGGGCTCGAAATGATCACGGCGGATGCGGCTGCTGGACGTCATCATGCTGGACACTCTGGTCCTCCTCGGGCGGTATCCCTGGGGCCAGCCTGCGCCAGACCGGTTAACGCCGCGTCAGCAGGCGGGGCCGGTCCGGCGCGGTCCAGCCGGGAGGCAGGGGCTCGGCCCATCCCTCGGGCGCGTCGTCCGGGGCCGGGAAATAGCCCGTCGCCGAGCGGTAGCCGAGGATGTACCAGATCTCGATCAGATAGCCGTGCAGCCGGGTCTGGTCCGCCGCCGGCCGTTTCGACGCCGCCCCGATGGCGATCCCCAGCCGCCCGGCCACGTCCGAGGCCTCCAGCGGCCCGTCGTCCTCGGCCAGGATGTCGTCGATCACCCCATCGACCCAGGCCGACAGGGTGGCCCGGTTCTTCGGCCCCTTCGGCCCGGCATAGGTCCCGTCGGCGTGGAACTTGTCCTCGTCGCGCAGGGCCTGCAGCCGCGCCCGGATCTCGTCCCCCAGCATCGCCCGCTCCTCATAGAGCGGCTCCGCCTTCGGTTTCCACAACCGCCACACCACCCCGCCGACGGCGGCGGCGAGCAGGACGAGGGTCGCCAGGATGCGCGCATAGTGAGCCATCCCCCATCATAGCCAGCGCGCCGCCCTGTGCTAGGCTGCTCCCGCGTTTGGACCGGGGGGGACGATGACGCTGCCACAGGCCAATCTGTTCGACTATTTCTCGGCCTTCGTGTCGGTGGTCCTCGGCCTGGCCGTGGCCGACATCGCCCACAGCCTGCACAGGCTGCTGGTCGCCCGGAAGCGGGTGAACTGGAGCCCGTTGCCGCTGCTCTCGGCCCTCGTCGTCTTCACCCTGATCATCGCCTATTTTCTCAGGCTCTGGGACAAGGGCCTCGGCATCACCGAGATCAGCTTCTATCGGGTGGCGGTCGAAGCCGCCTATGTCCTCCTCCTGTTCCTCGTGGCGGCGGCGACCCTGCCGGACGAGATCCCGCCCGAGGGGCTCGATCTGCAGGTCTGGTACATGGAGAACCGGGCCTATCTGTTCTGGCTGGCGGCTGTGGTCCAGGTCTGGAACCTCGTCGACTTCGTCCTCCATTTCCCAGAGCACGCGGCCAAGGGCGAGGCCGTGCCGATGGGCGACTGGATGGCGGTGGGCCAGGCGATCGGCGCCATGATCCTGACCGTGGTCCTGGCGCGCAGCTCGCGCCGGTGGCTGCACGGGATCGCCTTCGTCGGCATCCTGAGCCTGGCCCATTTCGGCTTCCGGGACTTCGCCATCGGCTACGTCCCGGACTGAGCCTGAAAGACTGGCGCTCCCTCCCGGCGCCCCCATATGCAACATGAACCGTTGCGGAGCCCGTCATGACCAAGCCCCTTCACATCGACTTCGTCTCCGACGTCGTCTGCCCCTGGTGCGTCGTCGGCCTCGGCGGGCTGGAGACGGCCCTCGACACGCTCAAGGCCGAGGGCATCACCGCCGAGATCGCCTTCCAGCCGTTCGAGCTGAACCCCGGCATGGCGGCTGAGGGCGAGAACGTCGCCGAACACATCGCCGCCAAATACGGCTCCACCCCCGAACAGTCGGCCGCCAACCGCGCCATGATCACCGCCCGCGCGGCCGAGGCCTGGCCCGGATTCGAGATGAAGATGGGCGCCGACAGCCGCATCTGGAACACCTTCGACGCCCACCGCCTGCTGGCCTGGGCCGGCGAACAGGGGCCGGAGCATCAGAAGGCGCTCAAGGCGGCCCTGTTCCGCACCCATTTCACCGACGGGAACAACCTGACCGACGCCGGCGTCCTGACCCGGGCCGCCGGGGCCGCCGGTCTCGACCGCGCCGGGGCGGCCGAGGTGCTCGCCTCCGGCCGCTACGCCGCCGAGGTCCGCGCCGAACAGGCCCTGTGGCGCAGCCGCGGCATCAACTCGGTCCCCGCCGTGGTCGTCGAGGGCAGATACCTGATCTCCGGCGGCCAGCCCGCCGCCGTGTTCGAGGAGGCCCTGCGCAAGATCGCGGCGGAACAGGCGGCGGCCTAACCCTCTCCCCTTGCGGGAGGCGTCGATGCGGCTGAGAATCTTGAAAATGGGCATGTGTGGACCTCTCCGTGAACACGGATAGGGATCCATAGACCTCATAGAAATACAAGCAAAAGTAGTATTCATCTCACCCGAGCCGACGCGGCAGGTCCATGCTTTCGTGCAGGAGGTGGACGATCTCGACCCTGGCATCGTCGAAGCGGAAGGCCACGACGTGGCGGGGTTGGCCGACCCGGTCGGCGGGGGCGATGCGCTGGCGGCTGTGGCGAACGGGGTAGAGGCGGAGGTCGGCGGGGATGCCGCGAAGCGTGCTGACGCCGGGCCGGGTCGGATTCTCGGCGATGTCGCGATAGGCGCTCTGGATCAGGAGGCGGTAGCGATCCGCAGCGGCGGGTCCGAACTGGGCTTCGCTGTGGCGGAGAATTTCTTCGGCTTCCAGATCGGCCTCACGTGAGACGTCGAGCCGTCTCACCCCACGCGAACGCGCTTCATGACGCCGTCAAAATAGGCATCCAGATCGGTGATCTCGATACCCTCGCCGCGATCGAGGCCGTCGATGGCCTTTTTGAGCTTGGCGTTCAGGCGAGCGAGCCTGGTCTCATCGTCCATGTGGTCGGTCGCGCGTTCGCGCAGCAGGTCGACGGCGTCCGCAATCACCGCGTCCCGGTCGCGGTAGGCGCCGGAGGCGACCTGTTCCTCGATGAAGGCGTCGAGCACGGGCGGAAGGGTGAGGGCTGGGTTCGCCATGGGCGGAGGATAGCACACTCCTCCCCCGTTGGGGGAGGTGGCTCGGAGCGCAGCGGAGAGACGGAGGCGGCCGGGCGCGCGACGGGTGGCAGAATGGCTGGCACCGCATCCGTGTCGGGCCCCCTCCACCCCCGCGCAAGGGCGCGGCGGTCCCCGTCCCCCGATGGGGGAGGACTACCGCCCCTTCTTGAACCGCTCCTGCGCCTCCGCCTGCGCCTCCTTGCGCCACCGCTTCGGCGCTGACGCATCCACGTCCTGTCCATCCCCGGTCAGGATCTCGTTGGCGAACTCCAGGTCGAGGAGTTTCAGCTTCTTGATCTCGTCGCGGAGACGGCCGGCCTCCTCGAACTCCAGATTGCTGGCGGCCTCGCGCATCTTGCCTTCCATGTCCCGCAGCGTGGCCAAGAAATTGTTGCCGACGAAGGGGCGGCTCTCCTCCTTGACGCCTGTGGGGACCAGGACGCGGTCCTTCTCGTAGGGGCTGGCCAGGATCTCCTTGATGTCGCGCTTGACGCTCTCGGGCGTGATGCCGTGTTCGAGGTTGTAGGCCTCCTGGCGCTCGCGGCGGCGGTTGGTCTCGGCCATGGCGCGCTCCATCGAGCCGGTGACGCGGTCGGCATAGAGGATGACGCGGCCGTCGACGTTGCGGGCGGCGCGGCCGATGGTCTGGATCAGGGAGGTCTCGGAGCGCAGGAAGCCCTCCTTGTCCGCATCGAGGATGGCGACCAGGCCGCACTCGGGGATGTCGAGCCCCTCGCGCAGCAGGTTGATGCCGATCAGGACGTCGAAGGAGCCCAGGCGCAGGTCGCGGATGATCTCGATACGCTCCATCGTGTCGACGTCGGAGTGCATGTAGCGCACGCGCACGCCCTGTTCGTGCATGTACTCCGTCAGGTCCTCGGCCATCTTCTTGGTCAGGACGGTGACCAGGGAGCGGTAGCCGGCGCGGGCCACGGCCTTGACCTCGTCGATGACGTCGTCGACCTGGTTGCGGGTCTGGCCCGAGACGGGTCGAATTTCGACCGGGGGGTCGATCAGGCCGGTCGGGCGGATGACCTGTTCGACGAAGACGCCGCCGGTCTGTTCCATTTCCCACGGGCCGGGGGTGGCCGAGACGTGGACCGTCTGGGGCCGCATCGCCTCCCATTCGTCGAACTTCAGCGGGCGGTTGTCGATGCAGGAGGGCAGGCGGAAGCCGTACTCCGCCAGGGTCGACTTGCGGCGGTAGTCGCCCCGGAACATGCCGTTGATCTGGCCGATGGTGACGTGGCTCTCGTCGACGAACAGCAGGGCGTTGTCGGGGATGTATTCGAAGAAGGTCGGCGGGGGCTCGCCGGGGCTGCGGCCGGTCAGCCAGCGACTGTAGTTCTCGATGCCGGCGCAGGAGCCGGTGGCCTCCATCATCTCCAGGTCGAAGCGCACGCGTTGTTCGAGACGTTGCGCCTCCAGCAGTTTGCCGTTCTCGATCATCCAGTCGAGCGTCTCCTTGAGCTCGGCCTTGATGCCGCCGAGCGCCTGGTTCAGCGTCGGGCGCGGGGTGACGTAGTGGCTGGCGGCATAGACGGTGACCTCCTTCAGCTCGGCGGTCTTCTTGCCGGTCAGGGGGTCGAACTCGGCGATCGACTCGATCTCGTCGCCGAACAGGCTGACGCGCCAGGCCCGGTCGTCGAGGTGGACGGGGAAGATCTCGACCGTGTCGCCGCGTTTGCGGAACATGCCGCGGTCGAAGGCGACGTCGTTCCTCTTGTACTGCAGGGCGATCAGGTCGGCCCGCAGCTTTGACTCGTCGATCTGGTCCCCGACCTTCAGGTCGAAGGTCATGGCGGTATAGGTCTCGACCGAGCCGATGCCGTAGATGCAGGAGACCGAGGCGACCACGATCACATCGTCCCGCTCCAGGATCGACCGCGTCGCCGAGTGGCGCATCCGGTCGATCTGCTCGTTTATGGATGAGTCCTTCTCGATATAGGTGTCGGTCCGGGGAACGTAGGCTTCAGGCTGGTAGTAGTCGTAGTAGCTGACGAAATACTCGACCGCGTTGTCGGGGAAGAAGCTCTTGAATTCGCTGTAGAGCTGGGCGGCGAGGGTCTTGTTGGGGGCGAGGATCAGGGCCGGGCGCTGGGTCGCCTCGATCACCTTTGCCATGGTGAAGGTCTTGCCGGAGCCGGTGACGCCCAGCAGCACCTGGTCGCGGTCGCCCTGACCGGCCTGGGAGACCAGTTCGGCGATGGCGGCGGGCTGGTCGCCGGCGGGGGTGTAGCTGGTCTCCAGCCGGAAGCGATTGTTCTGGCGGCCCTTGAGCGACTTCGACGGGCGGTCGGGACGGTGCGGGACCCAGTCGCCGGGCGAGGTCGGCGCCTCCTCAGGCGTCAGGCGCGGGCCGGTGACCGGCGCGAACATCGGCATGTTTTTCATCGCTCTGGGCAGCGGTGCGGTGTCGTCGCGCAGGAAGGCCGACGGCGCCTCCGCCACGCCCTGGTTTGGGATGTGGACGGGCTTCTTGATAACGGGCGCCGAGCCCTTGGGGGTCGAAGAACGGTTCATGAACGGAACTTAGTGCGCGAGGGGAGATGTCGCCAGTCAACGCGCGGGCGGCCGATGCGGATGCTGACAGCAGGCTGTCAGCAGAACCGGGCGGCGAATCCTGTCAGTTTCGGGTCATGCCCGGAACGTCACGCCTCGCGGTCGCCCTTCTGCTCGTCGTCCTGTCCGGCTGTGGCCGTCTGATCCCGAACACCGTCCCGCCGTCGGGCTACACGCCCTACGCGCCGGCGCCGAACCCCGGGCCGTCGGTCTATGTCGCGCCTGAAGCCGGAGTGATCGATCAGCCGATCGACAGCGAGACGCTCGGGCGAGTGCAGCGGGCGACGCAGACCCTGGCGCAGTGCGAGGCGGAACTGGAGGCGGCGCGGGTGACGTTCAGTCCGACGCCGGACCGGGTGAACTCCGAAACCTGCGGCCTGACGGCGGCGGGGGTGCTGGGGCCGGACATGGGGACGACAGCCCGGATGGCGCCGTCCGATGTCACCATGACCTGCACCCTGGCGGCGGCGGTCAGCGTCTGGCGGCGTCAGTCAGTGGAACCGGCGGCGCGCGAACTACTCGGCTCGGACGTGGTCGAGATCGACCACATGGGGGTCTATGCCTGCCGGGGCGTGCGCACCGACGCGGGCAGCACCTCCCGGGCCAGCGCGCATTCTCGGGCGGCGGCGCTGGATTTCAGCGGCGTGCGGTTGAGAGACGGGCGGCGGATCACCGTGGCGGGCGACTGGGCCTCAGGCACGCCCGAATCGCGCTTCCTGCACCGTATCCGCGACGAGGGCTGCCGCATCTTCGGCACGGTCCTCAGCCCCGACTATAATGCGGTCCACCACGACCATCTGCACCTGGAGGCGGAGAGCGGGCGATTGTGTCGCTAGACGTCTGAGGCGGAAAAGCCCCGCTCGGCCGGGACCGGGCGGGGCTTCGTCGGTTGGACGGGTCGGGGCCTAGCGCCGAACGCGCGCCTGGACCTCGAGTTCGCCCAGACGGCGGTCCAGATAGGCCGTGTCGTCGCTGGACGGACCGGTGCGGGAGTAGGCGGCCTCCAGACGGGTCAGGTCCTCGAACTGGACCCGAATGGCGTCCTGCTGGCCGCGCGGCAGGGTGTAGAGGGCGCGTTCGATGGCGGTCAGGCGATCGCGCGGAGTCTGCTGCCAGCCGCCGCCGTTGCCGGAGTTTCCGCCCGGGACACGAGCGTCGATGGCGTCGAGGCGGGCCTCGATGTCCTGGCGCTCGCGGGCGCTGAGACCGTCGCGCTGGAAGCCGACCTCGACCGAAACAATGGCCGCGTAATCGCTGCGCAGGCGCGTGGCTTCGGTGCGGGTTAGCGCGCGGGCGCGCACGGCGGAGTCAACGCGAGCATCGAAGTCCGCCCGGCCGTCGGCGGCCGACTGATAGCCGCCGATGTCGTCGCCGTAGCCGCCGTCCTCGAGCGCCGAGGTCAGGGCGTTGTAGCGGGTGGTCAGGTCCTGACGCTCCTGGGTCGTGAAGCGCCCGTCCTGGCCGTAGCGGGCCTCCAGTTGAACAAGGGCGTCATAGTCGGTGCGAATTCGATCGGCGGACCAGGAAGACAGTGAGCCTGAGCGGACCTGGGCGTCGAGGCGGCTGTTGAAAGTGGTCTGCTGGGCGCCGAGCGCGCGACGCCCGCGGCTCCATTCGGCGTCGATCGAACCGGACGTCTGACCACCAAACAGGTTCTGCAGGATCTGGCCGAAGACTTCCTGGCCGGTCGGCTGCTGTGAGCCCGACTGGCCATAAGGCGTCTGGGCCTGGGCGAGAGGGGCCATCGAGAGAACGACGGCGCCTGCCGCCAGGGCTGTGAAGGTCTTGATCGAAGTCATGGGGGTGCTCTCCGGCGGTTTCGCCTGTCTACGGTCAGCAGAACGGCGGGCGGCGGTTAAGGTTGCAGTGCGGCTCACCTGCCGCGATACGACAGACGCCATGGCCGCCCGCGTGCTACGGGTCCGGGCATGACCGATCAGCCCGACCACACCTCAACGCCCTCGACCGACGGTCCGGTGGGAGAGACGCCGGCGCAGAAGGCCTTGCGGCTGAAGACCGCGAAGCTGGACGCCCGGCCGAAGCCGCCGCGCGGCGGGCGGTTCCAGCGCGACCAGGCGGCCGGGGTCACGCCGGGCGCCAACCGGCCGTGGACACACAAATAGGGGTTCTCCACTCGCGGTGACGTTGTCCGATTCCCGCGAGACTCGCTGAACGAAGCGCCTCATCTTCGCCGTGAACAAAAGGAGATCACCATGAGCGCCGCCTCGACCTTCCGCGGCCTGCACGCCTCGGGTCTGCTGATCCTGCCCAACGCCTGGGACGCGGCCTCGACCGCCCTGTCGATCGCGGCAGGGGCGAAGGCGGTGGCGACGACCAGCGCGGGCGTGGCCTGGGCGCTGGGCTGGCCTGACGGAGCGACGCCGCCGGAGGCTGAGTTGCTGGGCGCCCTCGCGCGGATGATCCGGGTGGCGGACGAGGTTCCGGTCAGCGCGGACGTCGAGGGCGGCTTCTCCGACGATCCAAAGGGGGCCGCAGTCTTCGTGCGGCGGACTTGGGAGGCGGGCGCGGTCGGGATCAACATCGAGGACGCGGACGGGACGGCGGAGGCGCTGGCGGACAAGATCGCGGCGGTGCGCGCAGCGGTGGGGCCGAACCTGTTCATCAACGCCCGCTGCGACCTTTGGCTTCGGGGTATCGGACCGGTCGAGGCGCGGCTGCAGGAAGCGGTCAGGCGGGCGGCGCTGTACCGCGCGGCCGGGGCCGACGGCCTGTTCATGCCGGGCGTGACTGATGCGGACACGATCACGGCCCTGGTGGATCTGGGCCTGCCGCTGAACCTGCTGGCGCGGCCGGCGCTCCCGGATGCGAAGGGGCTGGAGGCGCTGGGCGTGCGGCGGCTGAGCGCCGGGTCGAACCTCTCCGCAGCGGCCTATGCGACGGCGGACCGGCTGACGCGCGGTTTCCTGGCGGACGGGGACTCGAAGCCGCAGGCGGCGGAAGCGATGGACTATGGCGCGCTGAACGCCCTGATGCAGCCGTGAGGCTGATCGCGTCCGGGATCGCCTCGCCGATCGGCGTGCTGGCGCTCGCGGTTGACGAGGCCGGCCGGTTGAGGGGCGTGTCGTTCGGTGACGGGCTCGGGCGGGCGATGGGGCGGGATTATCCCGGCGTGGCGATGGACGCGGGCGAGGCGCCGGAAGCGATAGCGCGCCAGCTGGCCGATTACTTTGACGGTGACCTGCAGGCGTTGATGCGGATCGACTGGGCGCTGGACGGGTCGGTCGCGGGTGAAGGGTTCCAGGCCCGGGTCTGGCGGGCGCTGTGGGAGGTCCCGGTTGGCCAGACCCTCTCCTATGGCGAGATGGCGAGGAGGGCCGGGGAGCCGGGCGCGGCCCAGGCGGCGGGCGCGGCCCTGAACCGGAACCCGATCCCGCTGGTGCTGGCCTGCCATCGGGTCGTGGGCGCCGATGGAGCGATGGTCGGGTTCGGCGGCGGGCTGGAGCGCAAGACCTGGCTTTCGCGGCACGAGGGGGCGCTGCTGATCTGACCGCTTGACGCCGTGTAACCTATAGGTGATATGTAACCCTAGGGTGACATGAACCGGAGGCGGAGATGACGGCGATGGACGACAGGGAGATGCGGAAGGAAGCGCGGGCGCGGCGCAAGAAGTTCGCCAGTGCCCTGGCGACGATCATCCTGGGCGGCCTGATCGCGGGCGTTGGGGTCGCGATCGGCCTCTATCGCACCGGCGAGGAGGCGACCGTGTGGGGTGTAGCGGCGGGTGTCGGCGTGGGGCTGGCGATGGGCGGCCTCTTCATGGCCTGGATCATGCGGCCGGGCGCCAACGGATGGCGAACCGAAACTGAACCGTTGAAGCGTGACCGACTGCAGACCCAACGGGCCCGTCAATTGTGGGTCTTTCCCATGGTTGCGATCCTGATGCTGACCCTGGCCGCATGGTCGACCGAGGACATCCTGTCGGGCCGGGGCGAGTTGAGCGACTTTCTGATGATCGGGCTGCCCGTGCTCTACGCCTGGCTGATCCTGGCCGTGACCATGGGATGGGACGGCCAGTCGCGGAAGAACCGCCGCTTTCTCGAGGACGAACTGACCCAGGTGCTAAGGGCGCGGGCGATGATCGCCGGCTTCGTGGTCCTGATGGCGGGGGCGACCGTCGCGCTGGGGCTCGGCGCCTGGCGGCCGGAGGTCGGAGTCGCCGCCCTGCCGTTCGCGCTGACGGCAGGCGCCGTCGCCGCAGGCATCCGGTTCGCATGGCTGGACCGTGAGTTCGGCAAGGATGGGTGATGCCCGGCTGGGGTCTCGCCTCAAGGCGGTTCGGACCGCCGCCGGCCTGACCCAGGCCGAGCTGGCCGAGCGGGCCGGTGTGTCGCGCAAGACAGTCAATACGGTCGAGAACGGCGTGTTCGTTCCCTCGACCCTTTTGGCGCTCGAGCTGGCGCGGGCGCTCGATACGACGGTCGAAGGGCTGTTCTTCCTCGCTGATTGAGGTGTGGCCGAGCTTTCCGACCCCGCTCCGCAGCCTTCTCAGACATTGAGCGCCCGTCCTGGAGAAAGCGGGGTCGGTCGTCCGCTTGACTTCCTCACACAGTATGTCGCATACACTGTGTGTCGCACACTATGTGACGTAAGGGCCGGGCCGCGTGACGATCGACGCTGAACTTTTCGAGAGCATGCGGCTGGAGCTGCGGCGAGGGTCACTGGTGCTGGCGGTGCTCGCCTGCCTGCGGACCGAACGCTATGGCTACACCCTGCGTCAGGCCCTGGCCGCCGACGGGCTGGAGATGGAGGAATCGACCCTCTATCCGCTGCTTCGCCGACTGGAATCGCAGGGGCTGCTGCTGAGCGAATGGCGCGAGGAAGAGAAGCGCAAGAAGCGCTTCTACGTCCTGTCCCCGATGGGCGCCGCGATGCTGGAACGGCTCGCCGGCGAATGGCGGGGCATCAACGCCTCGCTCGACAAGATTCTCTGACATTTTAAGATTGAGGGGCAAGACCATGGACATGGTGGAACGCTATCTGGAGGCTGTCGCGGCGCAGCTGTCGGCGGAAGAACGCGACGACATCGTCGCCGAACTGCGCGACCTGATCCTGAGCCGCGTCGAGGCGCAGGAAGAGACGCTGGGCCGGTCGCTGACCGATGACGAGCGCGAGGCCATCCTGAAGGAGATCGGCCATCCGCTGGTGGTCGCCGCGCGCTATCGCAAAGGGCCGGATTCGCTGATCGGACCGGAGCTGTTTCCCTACTGGCTCTACGGGGTGAAGGCGGGTCTTCTGATCCTGCTGGTCGTCTCGGGCATCGGCCTGTTCATCCGGCTGATCAGCGGCACGGCGGACGCGGGGCAGGACATCGCCCAGTCGTTCCACGGCTTCTTCGGTTCCGGTCTGACCCTGATCGGGGCGCTGACGCTGGTCGGGGCGATCATGGAGCACTACGCTATCCGGCCGAAATGGCTCACCGACTGGCGGGTCAAGGACCTGTCGGCATTCGGCCTGTCCGACCCGTCCTGGTGGGGCGCGAGCGTGAAGAGCGCGAGTGACAGGATAGGCGCGGGATCGGGGTCGGGCCTGCGGCCGATGTGGCGCACCCGGGCGATGCGGGGTCGTCGCGATTTCCAGGCGGAGGCGGCTTTCTCCTTCCTCGCGGTCGGGCTGTTCGTCCTGTGGTGGGTCGGGCTGGTTCACTTCCCCGGCCTGAGCGTCATGCGGATCGACGGCGACCTGGTCTCGGTCTCGCCGGCGCCGATCTGGGCCGTGCTGTTCGTCCCGGTGCTGCTCTATGCCCTGGGCCAGATGGGGATCGACCTGTTCACCCTGATCCGGCCGCAGGCGGCGCGGATGCGGGCGGTGCTCGCCATCCTGGTCGCGGTCGCCGGCCTGTGGCTGACCTGGAACATCTTCGAGGCGGGTCACTGGTTCACCCTGAGCGTCGGCGCGGAACAGGCGCGGATCGCGGGGGACGGGGTGCTGCTGGACTTCGACCGGCTGCGCGAGCTGCGCGAGGGCGAACGGGACCTGACCGGGGTGGCGTCGACCCTGTCGCTGATCCTGACCTGGGCCCTTGCGATCAGCGCGGTCAGCCTTGTCTACACGATCGTCGCCAACGCCTGGCGCGCCGTGCGAGCGTAGGGACATGTCCGAAAACCGCGAGACTTCCCGCCGGAGAAGGCCCATCTCTGTGGCATGGAAACGACGGCGAACAGTCTGGATCAGGAGGCCTGCTATCGGGCCGTGCTGACGCGTGACGCCCGGTTCGACGGACGGTTCTTCGGCTGCGTCAAGACGACGGGCATCTACTGCCGCCCGGTCTGTCCTGCCCGGACGCCCAGGCGCGAGAACATGATCTTCGTGGTCACGGCGGCGGCGGCCGAGGAGGCGGGCTTTCGCGCCTGCCTGCGCTGTCGCCCCGAGACGGCGCCCGACATGGGGGCGTGGCGGGGCACGTCGAATACGGTCAGCCGGGCCCTGGCCCTGATCGAGGCGGGGGCGCTGGACGAGGCCGACGTCGACGCCCTGGCCGGACGGCTGGGGGTCGGCGAGCGCCAGCTGCGGCGGCTGTTCAAACAGCATCTGGGCGCGGCGCCGGTCAGCGTGGCCCAGACCCGGCGCGTGCTGCTGGCCAAGGCCCTGATCCACGAGACCGACCTGTCGATGGCGCAGGTGGCGCATGCGTCGGGCTTCGGCTCTGTACGGCGGTTCAACGAGACGTTCCAGGCCCTGTACCGCCGCCCGCCGTCGGCGCTGCGTCGCCGGGCCGAACGGCCGCCGAGCGAGGGGGTGAAACTGAGCCTGTCCTGGCGACCGCCCTATGACTGGGACGCGATGTTCGCGGCGCTGGCCGCGCGCGGGGATCGGGTCGACGGGCGGATCTGGTCGCGTGATCTGGTCAGGGATGTCGATGGCGCCGACGGCTTCGTCACGGCCACGCCGGGCAAGCCGGGACGGCTGGAGATCTGCCTCGAGGCCAGCGACCTGAAGGCGCTGCCAGGCGTGCTGGCGCGGGTGCGACGGGTGTTCGACCTGTCGGCCGATCCCGAGGCGATCGGGCTCCACCTGTCGGCGGACCGGGTGCTGAAGCCGCTGGTCGATTCGCGGCCCGGCCTGCGGCTGCCGGGCGACTGGATCGACGCCGGCGAGGATGCGCCCAGCGACAGACTGAACGAAGCGACGCTCGCGGACCGGGCGGAGCGGTGGCGGCCTTGGCGGGCCTATGGCGCGCTGCACCTGCGGATGGCGGGACTGACGGCGGCCGATCTGATGGAGAACGACGATGACAACTCACGACTCTGGCGCGCAGCCTGAGACCCTGACCCTCGACCGGATCGCGACGCCGGTCGGCGAGGTGCTGCTGGTCACAGATACGGACGGCGCTGTGCGGGCGCTGGACTTCGCCGACTATGAGCCGCGCATGATGCGGCTACTTGGCCGGCATGCGCCGGATGCTGACCTCGTCCCCGGCCGGGCGCCCGAGGCGGTGCGCGGCGCGGTCGAGGCCTATTTCGCCGGGGACGCGGGGGCCCTGGACGGGCTGAAGGTCAAGACCGGCGGCACCGATTTCCAGCGGTCTGTCTGGGCGGCGCTGCGGGCCATTCCGGCCGGCGAGACGCGCAGTTACGGTCAGCTGGCGGCGGCGATCGGATCGCCGAAGGCAGTGCGGGCGGCGGGGCTGGCGAACGGCCAGAACCCCATCGCGGTCATCGTGCCCTGCCACCGGGTAATCGGGGCGAATGGTACGCTGACGGGCTATGCCGGAGGTCTGGAGCGCAAGCGCTGGCTGCTGGCCAACGAAGGCGCGACCCTCTGAGAAGTCAGGCCGCGCTGACCTCTTCCGCCACGTCCGGTTCGACGGCGTTGAGCGCGGCGGCGATGGCGGCGAACAGGGTCTGGGTGGTGACGGGTTTGGCCAGGTGGCCGTCGGCGCCGGCGAGACGACCGGCTTCGACATGCTCGGACATGGCGTTGGCGGTCAGCATCAGGAGCGGCGTGCGGGCGAGGCCGCGCTCGGCCTCGAGGGCGCGGATGGCGGCGGTGGCGGTCAGGCCGTCCATGACGGGCATCTGCATGTCCATCAGGATCAGGTCGAAGCCGCCTCCGGCGCAGGCGTCGAGCGCCTGCTGGCCGTCCTCGACGGCGATCAGGGTCGCTCCGGTCGGGGCCAGCAGCACATCTATAACCTTGCGGTTGGCCGGATGATCGTCGGCCAGCAGGATGCGCAAGCCCTCCGGCGAGGCGTCGTCCATCGCGCCTGCGACCGCCTCCTCGACCACAGCGGCGGGCAGGGGCAGTTCGAACCAGAAACGCGAGCCCGCGCCCGGGGTCGACTCGCAGTCCAGTTCGCCGCCCATTAGCACGGCGAGGTCACGGGAGATGGCGAGGCCCAGGCCGGTGCCGCCGAAGCGCCGGGTGATCGAGCCGTCGGCCTGCTGAAAGCGGGTGAAGATTCGGGCCCTCTGCTCCGCGTCGAAGCCGACGCCGGTGTCGGTGACGGAGAAGCGGACACGATCGTCGCCGACCGGCTCGACGCGCAGGGTCACGGCGCCGGCGCTGGTGAATTTCAGGGCGTTGGACACGAGGTTGGCGAGGATCTGGCGCACGCGGACGACGTCACCGACGACCGTCCGCTCCAGCGTAGGGTCGAGCTCGACGACCAGGGTGACCGGGCTGCCCTCGACCCTGGAGCTCCACAGGGCGGCGATGTCCTTGACGGCATGGCCGAGGGCGAAGGGCGCGGTCTCGATCGTCACCTGACCGGCTTCGATCTTGGCGCTGTCGAGGATGTCGGAGAGCAGCCGTTCCAGGGTCACGCCGGACGAGCGGATGATCTCGACCATTTCGTGCTCGGCGTGCTCGAGGGGGCGGCGCGACAAGGCGTCGGCCATGGCCACGACGCCGTTCAGAGGTGTGCGGATCTCGTGGCTCATATTGGCCAGGAACTCGGACTTGGCCCGGTTGGCATCCTCGGCGCGGCGGCGGGCGAAGCGCAGATGGCGGGTCAGGCTCCACTGGCGGAACAGCAGGGCGGCGGCGCTGAGGAGGAAGACCACGCCGATGCCGACGATCCAGCGCTGGCTGTGAATGACGTCGGCCTGGAGCGCGGTGTTGGCGCGGGCGGTCTCCAGCTGATGGCGGCGCTCCCGCAACTGATTCCGCATCTCCGAAGTGACCTGGCCGATACCCTCGCTGAAGCGGCGCGTCTGCTGAAGGGATTCTTCTTCCGAATGGCGGCGAAGCAGCTCGAAGGCCTCGCGCGATCGCCCCTGGGCCTGTAGCAATTCGGCCTCGGCATGCAGAACCCGTGACAGGCCTTCTTCGCGAAACTCGCCCGCGGCCTGGCGACGATGAATCTCGGCGACGTCGCGCCGCGCCCCGTTCACGTCGCCGGTGCGGGCGCGAGCCATGGCGCGGAGCGGCAGGATGTGGGGGGCCAGGAACTCGGCCGCGCCCAAGCTTTCGCCATACGGCGCGAGGCAGCGCAGCAGCCGGGATGGATCATCGGCGCCCTGCGCCACCATAGCGCACAGGTTGGCGTCATAGACGGTCAGACCCTCCACCCCTGCGCGCGTCGCCAGGCGGTGGTGGACCGCAAACAGACGTTCGGCCAGGGGCTGGTTGCCGACCTGAACCTCCATGCGGGCCAGGTTGTAGACGGCGTCGAAGTCGGGCCGGGGATAGGCAGGATTGCTGTAGTCCAGCTCGAACCGACCGAAGGCGTTGGTGGCACCGCGGATGTCGTTCAGCTTCATCAGGCCGATGCCGGTCACCTCCCACAGACCCGCGCGCGCCGTGTCGGCGAAGGCGTCATTCTCGGGGATCAGGCTCATGGCTTCGTTGAGCAGGTTCAGCCCTTCGCCGAGGCGCCCCTGGTCCATCAGGGCCAGGGCGTGGATGCGGGTAGCGTGCGCGCGGACGAACCAGTCTGATTCCGCCCTGGCGATCTTTTCCATCTCGACGGCGGCGGCGTCCTCGCCCGTGTCGTAGCGGATGGTCAGGGCGTTGAGATAGGCGATCTTCGTATAGCGCGCGTCGCCCTGCAGGCCTGCGGCGGCGGCGAGCTGCAGGTTCCACCGCGTCGCGCCCTCGAAATCACCCTGGTTCAGGCTGGTCCAGACGACGTGGTAGAGCCGGTTCAGCCCCTCGCGACCGGGCGTGCGCAGGGCCGTCTGACCGAAGGCTTCGAGCTGGGCGAAGGTCGTGGCGCCGGCCCGGCGCTCGACAGCAGCGGCCAGGGCCAATGGATCGCGAGCGGCCGGGTTCTTGGCGAGGACCAGAGTCGGCGCGGCCACCAGCACGGCGAGACCGAGCAGCAGGGCTTTGAACAACAGGGGTAAGCAACGGAGGAGCACGCCTCAACGTGGCCCAAAGGTGTTTCGCAAGCTTTAGCGCCGGGGATAGGGTCTTCACGTACCGTCGAGGAACAGCCGGCTGGCCGGATTGTCGGTCTCGTCGACGTAGGGATAGCCGAGCGTCGCGAGCGCGACGTTCAACGCCGGCCGTTCGGCGGGCGGCACCGAGATGCCGGCCAGCACCCGGCCGACATCGTCGCCATGGTTGCGATAGTGGAACAGGGTCAGGGCCCAGGCCGGCTTCAGGCTGTTGAGGAAGCGCAGGAAGGCGCCGGGACGTTCGGGGAATTCGAACCTCAGGATACGCTCGTGCGGCAGGCCGGTGGCGCGGCCGCCGACCATGTGACGGACGTGCAACTTCGCCGCCTCGTTGTCGCTCATGTCCTCGACCGCATAGCCGTCGCCGCGCAAGGCGGCGATCAGGTCGTCCTTCTCGTGCGGACCCTGTTTGATGGCGACGCCGACGAAGATGTGGGCGCGGCCCTCGCCCGACCAGCGATAGTTGAACTCGGTCACCGACCGGCCATCGAGCGCCGACAGGAAGCGGCTGTAGACGGCGCGGTCGTCGTCCATGGCGACGGCCAGAAGCGCCTCCGTCCCCTCGCCGATCTCCGCCCGCTCTGCGATGTGGCGCAAGCGGTCGAAGTTGACGTTCGAGCCCGAGTTGATGGCGATCAGGGCGCCATCTTCGGCCGTCTCCGGATGGGCGGCTGCCCAGGCCTTGAGGCCCGCGAGGGCGAGCGCCCCGGACGGTTCGGCGACGGCGCGGCTGTCGTCGAAGATGTCCTTGATGGCGGCGCAGATGGCGTCGTTGTCGACGGTGACGATCTCGTCCAGCAGGTCACGGCACAGCCGGAACGTCTCGGTTCCCGCGCGGCGCACGGCGACGCCGTCGCAGAACAGACCGACCTGATCCAGGGTCACGACCTCGCCCGCCTCGATGGCGGCCTTCATGGAGGCGGCGTCGACCGGCTCGACGCCGATGACCTTCGTCTTCGGTCGCAGGAACTTCACAATGGCCGCGACGCCGGCGGCCAGGCCGCCGCCGCCGATGGGCACGAAGATGGCGGCGATGGGCTCGGAGTGCTGGCGGGTGATCTCCAGCCCGACCGTGCCCTGTCCGGCGATGACGTCGGGGTCGTCGAAGGGGTGGATGAAGACGGCGCCGGTCTCGGTCGCGCGGCGGCTTGCCTCGGCAAAGGCCTCGTCGAAGGCGTCGCCGTGGAGAATCACATTGCCGCCCAGCGCACGCACGGCGGCGACCTTGATGGGCGGGGTGGTGACCGGCATGACGATGGTCGAGACCGCGCCGCGCCGACTGGCCGCGAAGGCGACGCCCTGGGCATGGTTGCCGGCCGATGCGCAGATGACGCCGCGCGCCAGCTGGTCCGGGCTCAGTGTGGCGATCTTGTTGTAGGCACCGCGGATCTTGAACGAGAAGATCGGCTGCAAGTCCTCGCGCTTCTGCAGCACTGGCCGGCCCAGCCGCGCGGCGAGGCGCGGCAGCGGGTCGAGCGGCGTCTCGATCGCCACGTCATAGACTCTGGCGGTGAGGATGCGGCGGAGAGTTTCTTGCATGATGGATGGGCTTGGAGGCGACTTTGCGGAGGATATTTCTCCGTCATAGCCGGATCGCGGCAGATGTCGCCCCAAAACCGTCGCGACCCACTTCGCATCAGCGAACGATGGCGCGCGCGGCACAGACTGGAAGCCTGCGCGATTCCGTCACGCCGCACGGCTCGGGTCGCGATGACGGAGATCGTGTCAGCCTCTTGCATCCCGGGACGACAGGCCTATCTTAACCGCACTTATGCTAATGTTGAGCATAAGTCATTCGGGCGGTGTCGCCTAGGGAGATGACGTCGATGGCGCACGCAGCCCAGACCTTGGGGATGTCGCCGGAACTGGCCGCCGAGACTGCCCCTGTCTGGGAGAAGGTCAAGGCGTTCGTCACCCCGATGGAGTGGCCGGTCCAGGCCCAGCTGATCCACGAGATCAACCTGCTGAAGAAGGAGCGGGACGCCGTCATCCTGGCCCACAACTATATGACGCCCGACATCTTCCACGGCGTCGGCGACTATGTCGGCGACAGCCTGGGGCTGGCCAAGGAGGCCGCGCGGTCGAACGCGAAGGTGATCGTCCAGGCGGGCGTGCACTTCATGGCCGAGACCTCGAAAATCCTGAGCCCCGAGAAGACCGTGCTGATCCCGGATCTGAAGGCGGGCTGTTCGCTGGCCGAAGCGATCACCGGCGCCGACGTGCGCCTGATCAAGCAGAAATATCCGGGGCTCCCGGTCGTCACCTATGTGAACACCACGGCCGAAGTGAAGGCCGAGACCGACATCTGCTGCACCTCGGCCAACGCCGTTCAAGTGGTGGAATGGGCGGCCCGGGAATGGGGCGTCGATCGCGTCATCCTGATCCCCGACGAGTTCCTCGCCCGCAACGTCGCGGCCCAGACCAACATCGGCATCATCGCCTGGAAGGGCCGCTGCATCGTGCATGAGCGGTTCACCGTCGCCGACATCGCCGAGATGCGCGAGGCCTATCCGGGCGCCCAGATTCTCGCCCACCCCGAATGTCCTGAGGACGTGCTCGCGGCCGCCGACTTCGCCGGATCGACGGCGGCGATGACCGACTATGTGATGTCCAGAAAGCCGAAGCAGGTGGTGCTGATCACCGAATGCTCGATGGCCGCCAACATCAAGGGTGACGTGCCGGAAGTGAACTTTATCGGCCCGTGCAACATGTGCCCCTACATGAAGCGGATCACGCTGGAGAACATCCGCGACTGCCTGCGCGACATGAAGTTCGAGGTCACCGTGCCGGAAGAGATGATCGCGAAAGCCGCGCTCGCCGTGCAGCGAATGATCGACCTGCCTCCGCCCGCGATCCCGGCGCACTACGACATGGTCAAGGCGAAGCACCATGTCGCGGTGGAGCTGATATGACGGATGGCCCCTGGGGATCGCGCGACGGTTCCACGCCGAAGCCGGTCGAGCAACCAACGACCGCAGTTCCGCAGTCCAGCCCGGGCGCGCCGGTCATCGACAAGGGCCAGAGCCTGCCGTGGGCGATCGGTTCGACCCTGCTGCTCGGCGGGTTCATCTGGTTGATGAGCGGCAGCTGGGTCGTCGCGGTCGCGGCGATCTTCGGCCTGTTCGTGCACGAATACGGTCATGTTCTGGCGATGAACCGGCTCGGGATGGGGCCGGCAAGGATCTACATCATCCCCTTCCTCGGCGGGCTGGCGCGAGGTCAGCGCAATCCCGAGAGCGAATGGCACGGGGTGCTGGTGTCGCTGGCAGGACCGGCCTTCGGCCTGCTCGCCGTCCTGCCCGCCGTCGGCCTGTGGTTCGCGACCGGCGATCAGGAGTGGATGCTGGGCGCCTTCTTCATCGCCATGATCAATCTGGTGAACCTGGCGCCCGCGCCGCCGCTGGATGGCTCCAAGGCGCTGGGACCCGTGCTGGCCCGCATCGACCCGATGGTCGAGAAGGCCGCCCTGATCGCCATTGGGGCGCTGGCGGTCTGGTGGGGCGTCTCGACAGGGCGCTACATCCTCGCGGTCTTCCTGGCCATCGCGATCCTGGGATCGCTGCGTCGCGGAGCATGGCGGCCGGGTGAGAAGAAGCTGACCTGGCCCGAGGCCGGCAAGTCTCTGGTCCTGTTCCTTCTGACCGGCGGCCTGTGCGGGGCCGCCGCGATCGGCGTCCTGTTGCCCTTATCCGAGGGCTCGCCTCAGGGCGCGTTCGAGATCGCCGCCCGCTTCATCGGCTTCGACCGGTGAGCCGCATCCATTACGACGGCCCGCTGATCATCGGCGGAGGCCTGGCCGGGCTTTCGGCGGCCCTGTCGGCAGCGCCCGCGCCTGTCATCGTCATCAGCCCCGCGCCCCTGCTTCAGGCCGCGTCCAGCGCCTGGGCCCAGGGCGGCGTCGCGGCGGCCCTGTCAAAGACCGACAACCCGGCCCTGCACCTGAAGGACACTGAGGCGGCGGGCGCCGGCCTTGTCGACCACCATGCGGCCGAGGTCCTGACCGATGAAGGCAGGGCGACCGTCGAATGGCTGGCCTCTCTCGGCGCGCCGTTCGACCGGGATGCGGCCGGCGAGTTCTCCGTCAGCCTGGAAGCGGCCCATTCGATGGCCCGTGTCGCCCGCGTCGGGGGCGACGGCGCGGGGCGGGCGATCCTGTCGGCGCTGGTGGCCTCGGTGCGGGCCGCCTCTCACATCACCGTCTGGGAGGACGCAAGACTGCGCGCCCTGATCCAGGAGGGGACCGGTCGCGTGCGCGGCGCGGTGATCGAACATCCCAGCGGCCGTATCGTCGAAGTCCTGGCGCCCGCCGTGGTGCTGGCGACAGGCGGGGCGGGCGGCCTCTATGGTGCGACGACCACGCCGGTGGCGCTGAAGGGCGAGGGCATGGCCCTGGCCTGGGCGGCGGGGGCGGAAATCCTCGACCCGGAGTTCGTGCAGTTCCACCCCACGGCCATCGACGTCGGCCTCGACCCCATGCCGCTGGCGACCGAGGCCCTGCGGGGCGAGGGCGCCCGGCTGATCGACAAGGAGGGCGTCTTCCTGCTGGGCGATGCCGACGATGCCGACCTCAAGTCGCGCGACGTGGTGGCGCGGGCCGTGCATGCCGCGCGGGCGGCGGGACGCGGAGCCTTCCTCGATGCGCGCTCGGCGATCGGCGAGCATTTCCCCACTGAGTTTCCGGCTGTGTTTGCGGCCTGCATGCGGGCGGGTCTGGACCCCCGGGTGACCCCGATCCCTGTGGCGGCGGCGGCCCACTATCATATGGGCGGGATCGCTGCTGACCCCGATGGGCGGACGTCGCTCGAAGGCCTCTATGCCGTCGGCGAATGTGCGGCGACCGGGGTTCACGGCGCCAACCGGCTGGCGTCCAACTCCCTGCTGGAGGCTGCAGCCTTCGGGCGGCGGACGGGGCGCGAGGCGGCCAGACAGGCTGCAGTCAAGGGACCGGTGGTCGTCGGCACAGTCGTCAGTGACCTGCCCGAAGCGGCTCACGCCGAACTGCGCGCGGCGATGAGCGCGGACGCGGGCGTGGTGCGGGATGCGATCGGCCTGACGCGGCTGATCGCCCTGATCGACCGGCTGGAGGCGGCCCACGGCGCACCGCCGGCACTGGTCGCGGCGCGGCTGATCGCCGAGGCGGCCCTGGCCCGGCGCGAGAGCCGGGGCGGCCACTATCGTTCGGACTATCCCGAGACGGCGACGACCCCGGTGCATACCCGCCTCCGGCGCGACATCCTGCAGACGGTGGCGGCATGAGAGGGCTTCCGGACATAGTGATCATGCCCGTCATCCGCATGGCTCTGGCCGAGGATCTGGGTCGGGCGGGCGATGTGACGGCGGCGGCCTGCATTCCCGAAGGCGCCCGGATGCGGGCGCGGTTCGCCGCCCGAAAGCCGGGCGTGCTGGCCGGCATCGATTGCGTGCGGCTGACGGTGCTGGAGATGGATCCGAAGGCCTCGGTCGATCTGCGGATCAGGGACGGGGCGGTCTTTGAAGCGGGCGCGGTCCTGGCCGAGGTCGAGGCGGACGCGCGGGCCTTCCTGTCGGCCGAACGGACGGCGCTGAACCTGCTCGGGCTGATGTGCGGCGTCGCGACCCTGACCCGGACCTATGTCGAGGCGGTCGCCGGAACGGGCACCCGGATCGCGGATACACGGAAGACCACCCCGGGTCTGCGCGGCCTGGAGAAGCACGCGGTTCGCTGCGGCGGCGGTGTCAACCATCGCTTCGGACTGGATGACGCCATCCTGATCAAGGACAATCACGTCGTCGTCTGCGGCGGGGTGGTCGAGGCGGTGAAGGCCGCCCGCGCGCAGGCCGGTCATCTGATGAAGATCGAGCTGGAGGTCGATGGCCTGGCCCAGTTCGATCAGGCCCTGGCGCTGGTCGCGCAAGGGCAGGGACCGGACGTGATCATGCTCGATAACTTCGACCATGCGGAGCTGACGGAGGCAGTGAAGCGTCGCCGCGAGGGCGGACATCACGTGGTTCTGGAGGCCTCGGGCGGGGTCAATCTGACCACCGTGCGCGGCATCGCCGAGACCGGCGTCGACGTGATTTCCGTGGGCGCCCTGACCCATTCAGCGCCCGTGCTGGACATCGGCCTGGACGCTTTCTGAGGAACGGGCGGGTCGCCGAAGGGTTTTCTGCTTCAGATCAGAAGGAGAGTCCCATCGCCCCGGCCCCGAAGAGTCCCGAGGAACAATGCAACTTCGCCGACCACGGCGCGGCCTCTGTCGAGGACGCCGGATTGTCGGATCGTCGCGACTGCGAGACCACCGTGCCGTTGGCCGACCCGGGTGACGCCGACGTCAATCCGAGCCAGCAGGGTCGCTACGGAAACCTGAAGCAGAACCTGACCATTCACTGGCAGGTTCAGGAACGCCAGGAGGTCGATCAGACCTGAGGTGCGATGCCAACGGCGTCCATGGCGGTCGGCTGGGCCGAACCGGAGACGGGCGTCGCCAGAGGCACGGGCGCGAGGGCCAAGGCCGGCGTGGGAGCCTCGGTCGCAGCCGCCGTCGTATCGTTGCCGGACGTCATGTTTTCCTGGGCCAGCAAGGCGGTGTAGGCGATCGCCTGGCCCGCCTGACGGACCGTCTCGCCCGGATCGATGCCGGCATAGACCGCGCGCTGGACGTCCGCGCCGGTCGAGCCGCGAGCGGCGTAGCTGAAGGCGTTGGACGAGCCGGCCCGGCCGCCGAAACGATAGAAGATATGGCTGCCGACCTGGCCGACGCGCAGGAAGCTGTTGCGCCACGACGGCGAGACGCCCGTGGTATGGAAGAAGGTGGCGTTGCCGACGCCGGCATAGACGGCGCCGGACAGGGCGGCGGAGGCGACGGTGCGGGCCCGGTTCCAGGCGGCGCGGTTGACCGGCGCGCGCATCGACCCGTCGCAGGTGAAGCTGAACTGGCATCCGACACGACGACCGGAACCCTGGAACACCACGCCGCAGACGCTGCGCGGGAAGGAGGGGTGGCGGGCGCGGTTCAGGACAACCTGGACCACGGCGCGCATGCCGTCGGAGCCCTCGCCGCGCGCCTCGTAGTAGGCGGCCTGGGTCAGGCATTCGAGATCGCGCGAGGCGTCCAGCGCATTGTCGATACGGAACGGACGAGCGGCGGCGGAAATGTCGGTCAGGCTGGCGCGGCGCAGGTCGCTGCGGGTGCTGTCGGGACGAAGCTGCTCCAGACGCGCGGTCAGCAGTTCGGCCTGGCGGTCGCGCTGGGCGCCGCCGGCGACGGTATAGGGATCGTGGCGGCGGGCGATGGTCAGGGCGCTGGCGTCCAGGCCCCCGGCGGCGGCGGCGAGCGCTTCCTCGGTGAAGCCGGCGGCTGTGGCGCCTTCCAGACGTTCGGCCTGGGCGCGGACGGTCGTCGCACGCGCGACGGTCCCTCCCAGATAGGCGCAGCCGATTCCAAGACCCACAAGGGCGCCGAACACCGCTGCCGCCTGTACGGGCCGAATCCTGGCCGCACGGTCGGCGCGCGAAGTCGCACGCTGCTGCGAGGGATGGAACAAAGGCGTCGTCCTATTCAACAGGGCGGAAAAGTCGCCCCCGGGTCGTCTGCAGAACCGGGCGATATGGTGAATCGCGTTCCGGTTTGCGAATCGACGGTCGATGAACAGATGACCGCCGAAGGATGGGCCTTAAGCCACCCGTTTATGGCCTCAATGTGTTTGATTCGCAAGTTGTCGCTGCAGTGCAGCAATTGTGACGGGTCTGCAGGTTTCCTCAAGACTGGCGTAATCCTTGACCGGCACAGAGAAGGGGGTTTCGTCATGAATACCGTATCGGTTTGCAGCGGTCAGACTTGCTGGCGGGGATAATGTGGCCGGGCATGCTTTCGCGGCTCATTTCTATTGTATTCGCGATCTCGGGAAATGGGCGCTGACCTGTCGCTATGGTTGTTCAGGGAACGGCGTCGGCGGGGGGGCGTTCAAGCGTGACCTTAACCAAGATGCAGGACCCGTCCCATGCGCTCTTCCCTTGTGACCGCCGCAACCCTGGCCTTCCTCGCCCTCGGCGTGACCGCCCTTTCGGCCTGTGGCCACACCACTGAACAGCGCGCCGCCACCGGGGCCATCGCGGGGGCCGTTGTGGCCGGGCCGGTCGGCGCGGCCGTCGGCGGCGCGGCCGGCGCCGCTCGCCCGGATTGAGCGACTGGACTTGGCGTCGGGGCCCCCGACGCCTATCTGGGGGATCGCCCACGGGTGCGTCCCGGCGATGACGGTCGGCCGAAGAACGGCCCCGTTCGTCGATTAGGAGACGCGCGCGCTTGATTTACGGCTCCATTTCGGCTTTGCCGACGCCCGGACGCCGTGGCGATCCCCGCCCGCGCCCCTCCGGCGACGGGCCCACCCCTCGAAGGACGACCGACCGACCGCATGAGAGATCTGAAACAGACCGGCTTCAACGACCGCATCAGCACCCAGCAGGAGGCCAAGAAGGCTCTGCTGGCCAAGTTCAAGCCCAAGGCCGCCGCGCCCGACCCCGAGTTCGACAAGCTGGCTGAGAAGCGCGCGGCCGAGAAGGAGGCCCTGCGTCTCCAGCACGAGGCTGCAAAAGCCGAAGAGCGTCGCCTTAAGGCCGACCGTGACGCCGAGCGTATGGCTGCCGAACGTGAATCCGAGGAGGCCGTCGAGGCCGAGAAGCGCGCAAATCGCAAGGAGCGCAAGCAACTCACCAAGGAAGAGCAGAAGGCCGCCCGCGACGCCAAATACGCCGCCCGCAAGGCGCGGAAGTAGCCGCCAGGCGCTCGCGCTCTCATTGAGACTGTTCGGCCCGTCGCGATCTCGCGGCGGGCCGAAGTCGTTGTGGAGCCTCAGGTCTGGCGTGGCGCCTCGGTGGCGACCAGCAGGTCGCCCAGCGCCTCGCGCAGCTGTTCGCCGGAGTAGGGCTTCCTCAGGAACGGCCAGGGCGCGTCGGTCAGGGCCAGGTCGACGTCGTCTCCAGCATAGCCCGAGGTCAGCATGATCGACATAGCCGGCCAGCGCTCTGCGCAGGTCCGGGCCAGCTCCACGCCGGTCATGCCGCCCGGCATGACGATGTCGGTCAGCATGACGTCGAAGCGGCGGTGATCCAGAACGGCAATGGCCTCGGCCCCCGTTTCCGCCGTCTCAACCTCCAGCCCCATGCCGCGCAGCAGGTCCATGGCGATCGCGGCGACGCCCACGTCATCCTCGACCAGTAGAAGGGTCTGGCCCGGCTTCACCGCGCCCAGCACGCGGCGGGGAGCCTCCGGCGTCGCCTCCTCGACCGGCGCTGGCGGCAGGTAGACGCGGATTTCCGTCCCTTCGCCGACCGCGGAGGTGATCTTCACCCCGCCCCCGCTCTGGCGCGCGAAGCCATACACCTGGCTGAGGCCGAGGCCCGTGCCCTTGCCGACCGCCTTGGTGGTGAAGAAGGGCTCGAACACCCGAAGCATCGTCTCCGGGCTCATGCCCGCGCCTGTGTCGGAGACTGTGACGCAGACGTAGTCGCCGGGGGCGAGCTCGATCACCTCGCCCGCGTCGATCTGACAAGCCTGGGTCTGGACGGTGATCGTCGCACCGTCCGGCTGGCCCCGCTCGGCCACGGCATCGCGGGCGTTGACGATGAGGTTCAGCAGCGCAGCCTCGAACTGGGCCGGATCGACGATCACGCGGGCGCCCCCGCGACGGAGCTTCAGCTTGTAGCCAACCGCCTCCCCGACCGCGCGGCGCAGCAGGGGGTCGCTTTCGCGGATCAGGGCGTTGATGTCGATCGCCTCGGGCCGAAGGGCCTGGCGACGCGAGAAGGCCAGCAACTGATGCGTCAGCCGCTCGCCGCGGCGTGCGGCCGACAGGGCGGCCTCGCCCAGCTTCTGGCGGCGCGCGGAGTCGTCGGGGGACTTCAGGATCAGGTCCAGGGCGCCGATGACGACGGTCAGCAGGTTGTTGAAGTCGTGCGCCACGCCGCCCGTCAGGCGGCCGATCGCCTCCATGCGCTGGGCGTGCATCAGATCCGCCTCGGCCTTCGCTTTCTCGGCCAGGGCGTGGCCGACGCGCTCTTCCAGCAGTTCGTTGATCCGCTTGAGGTCGTGCTCGACCCGGCGCGCGTCGGTCACGTCGAAAGTTACGCCGACGAAGCCGATGACCTCGCCGCCCGGACCGAAGCGCGGACGCGAAAAGGACTTCAACCAGCGGTACTCCCCCGAGCTGTGGCGGTAGCGCGCTTCAAGCGCGAAGGGCAGTTCCGTGGCCTCTCCGGCAAGGGACTCGCGGACCAGCATATCCTGGTCGTCGGGGTGGATGTAGGTGCGCCAGTCGGCGGTGCGGACGCTTTCGTAGTCGCCCCCCATGTATTCGACGTAGGCCTGGTTGACGAAGGCGCGGCTCCGATCCTGCTTCGTCACCCAGATCAGGACCGGTGCGGTGTCGGCGATGTCGCGGAAACGGGCCTCGCTTTCCAGAACCTCGGCCTGGGCTCGGGTGCGTTCGACCTCCGACCAGGCCCGGTCGGCGACGTCCTCGATCAGACTGATCTCTGCCGCCGTCCAGAGGCGGGAGCCGGTCGTGTTCACATGCAGGAAGGCACAAAGCAGGCCGGATCGGACGACGGGGGCCGTGATGAAGGCGGCGACCTGGCGTGTCGCGAAGGCCTCAACGGCATGGGCGGTGCGCGTGTCTTCTGCGACATCGTGGACGACGATCGTCAACCCTTCGGCCAGCTGTCGGTTCACCTCACCGCCGAACTGGGCGATGTCGTGCCAGCCGGCAAGGCTGGGTACGCCCTCGGTCCAGTCCCGGTTCATTTCGAACTGCCCGTGCGAGGTTCGGAGCTCGCCGTAGCCCACGCGCGAGACGGACAGCATTCGCCCCAGGACGCTGTGGACGTGATCCATGATGGCCTCGGGATCGTTCAGGTCGCGCACGCCGTCGGACAACTCCAGCAGGAAGCGCTGGCGGCGTTCCTGCCGGGCAAGGGCGTCCAGGGCCTCTCGGGTCGTCGTGACGTCGAATGACAGGCCGACATAACCCTGGAACACCTCCTCGCCGTCGAAACGGGGGTTCACCGACACCCGCATCCACCGCCATGCGCCGTCGTGACGCAGGAACCGGCACTCGAAAGTGTAGGGCAGGAAGCGGGCGCGGGCTTCGGCCTGGGTGGCGTTGACATCGGCCACGTCGTTGGGGTGGATCGAGGCCTTCCAGGCATGGCCCATGAAGGTCTCGCCGGGTTTGCCGTAGAACTCGACCAGGGCCGCGTTGACGAACTCCACCTCGCCCGCGGCATTGGTCAGCCAGACGGGGGAGGGCGCGGTGTCGGCCATCAGGCGGAATCGGGTCTCGCTCTCGCGCAACGCGGCCTCCGCCGCCTTGGCGTCGGAAATGTCGACCGTCACGGCGATATAGCCTGACTGGGCGCCATCCTCGTCGCACAGGGCCCGCAGGCTGGTCAGGGCCCAGATAACCGTACCGTCGGGCTGAATGTATCGCTTCTCAAGCTGGCCGCCCTCGCCGCCTGCGAGGACGCTGGACAGCAGATCGAGCGTCGGCTGCACGTCGTCGGGATGGTTGGCCTGAGCCGTCGTCAGGCCGATAATCGACTCTTGGGTATGGCCCAGAAGCGCGGCGAACCGGGCGTTCGCGCTGACCACGCGACCATCCATGCCGACGCGGGCGATACCGGCTGCCGCCTGATCGACCATGGCGGTCAGTTCCGCCTCGTTGCGCCTCAGCGCGTCCCGGGACTTCTCGAGCGCGGAGACCGTCTCGCCGAGCCGGGCCAGGCTCTTGCGCAGGGAGGCGGCCACGAGGGTAGAGAAGAGGCCGACGATGATGAAATTGGTGGTGGCGGCCCGGGCTGCGGGGGTCGCGATGCCGAACCCCGCCGCTCCGGGACCGGCGATCGCCCAGCCGCCGATAAGGCATGCCGCCGTCGCGACAAGGCCGGCGACCCGGCCGCCGGTGAGGGCCGCCAGGGTCACCGCCGGCAACACGATGACGAACGCAGTGACCTCGCCGAAAAAGGCCTGACCCGCCCAGCTTACGAGCAGTCCGACCGCGGCGAATGCCAGACCGGTCAAGACGTTTCGCCACCACGGTTGCCTGGGTTCGCGCGCCAGCCGTGCCAGGACGATGTCCGGCTCCAGCATCCGACCGAACAAAGCGCTGAAACCCAATCCGACCCCCGGTTCGCGCTCGCGCGAAAAACGGCAACGCTTTCCGATTTTTTGCGTTCCGCTCCGCGAAGAAGCCTCATCCAAACGGGGCTTCAGATCTTGGTGCAGGACGCTGGAACGCTTACCTGCTCCACGATTAGCGACTGTCGCCAAAGGAGCAAGCATGACTGCAACGATCGACACGGGCCTGACGAAGGCCGCGCGCACCGATGTGGCGCAGGAACTGAGCAAGGTGCTGGCCGACAGCTTCGCCGTCTATCTGAAGACCCACGGCTACCACTGGAACGTGCGGGGTCCCGAGTTCTTCACCCTGCACACCCTGCTGGAGCAGCAGTACCGGGAGATCTGGGCCGCGCTGGACGAGATCGCTGAGCGGATCCGGGCGTTGGGCGAGTTCGCGCCCCAGGCCCAGTCGACCTTCGCCAACCTGACCTCCATCAAGGACGGCGACCCCGACAAGGACGCTCCAGCCATGCTGAAGGAGCTGATGAAAGACCATGAGATCCTGATCGCCACCTGCCGCGCAGCCCTTACGGTCGCCGACGATGACAGCGACGATGTCTCGGTGGACCTGCTGACCCAGCGGCTGGCCGCGCACGAGAAGTCCGCCTGGATGCTGCGTTCGACCTTGGGAGGGCGCTAGGCCCGGCTCACAGAACCGCAATCCGTGGCCTGAAAAGCGCCGTGTTGGGGGACCATACAGCCCGCTTCACGGCGTCCAGGCGCCGCAGCTTCAGAAACCCATGTCGCTTTCCGTCATCAAGTCCCTCGACTGGCACAGGGTGAAGACCTTGGGGCGTCGCTACGCCGCCGCGGCCCCCGCGGCGCTGGCGGCGCTTGGCGTGGCGATGGCGGCGAGTTCGACGGCGCGTCCCATCGGCGATCGCACGGCCGAGGCCGTGGCGCGGGTCACCGAAGGCGATCTGTCGGCGCGCGGCCTTGCGGCCCTCAGCGCGCGGATGGATCCGGCCCAGCTGGCCCTGGCGATCCGATTCGATCCCAATGAACAGCGCCCGGCCTTGCTGGGGCTGACGCCAGGCTGGGAAAGCCTGACGCTTGCCGGGCGGCCGACGCTGGAGCTGGGCGTCAACGGTCTTGACGCCCAGAAGCGCAACGCCGCCATGCCCGCCGCGATCGACGCCCTGCGTTCGGCGCGGCCGTTCGTGCTGCAGACCGCCACCCCTTCCGACCGGGCGCGCGCCCTGCGCTGCCTGACTCAGGGCGTCTATTACGAGGCGGCGCTGGAAAGTACCGAGGGCCAGGAGGCCGTGGCCCAGGTCATCCTGAACCGGGTGCGCGATCCCAACTATCCGAACACCGTCTGCGGCGTCGTCTTCGAGGGCGCCGAGCGGACTACGGGCTGCCAGTTCAGCTTCACCTGCGACGGCGCCCTGTCGCAGGCGCCGGTCGGCTGGGCCTGGAACCGCGCGCGGACCGTGGCCGAGCGTGCGCTGTCCGGCTATGTGGCGATCAAGGTCGGCACAGCGACCCACTACCATGCCGACTACGTCCACCCCTGGTGGTCGCCGACGCTGGCCAAGATCACCCAGATCGGCGCGCACATCTTCTATCGCTGGAAGGGACTGGCCGGAGAGACCGTCTCGTTCACACAGACCTATTCCGCGCACGAGCCCGTCATCGACGAGGCGCGCTTCTCGCGGCCCCGCCTGATCAGCGCCTCCGCAGCCACCGGCGAGGCCGGTCCCGACGATGCGACGGTCCTGGCTCAAGGCGGAATGAACCTGCGGACCGTCGAGATCGATGGCCAGACACGGGTCGTGGGCGTGGCCAGCCTGGGCGGACGTCGCCCGGCGACCGCGGCCGACATCGCCGCCATCAACGCCCGCCTTCAGGCCTTCGAGGCTCCCCCGATCGCGGCGCCGGCCGCCGCGCCCCCTCCGCCCGGGGTGATCACCATGGACGTCGAAGAGGTCGGTCGACCCGCCAACTGAAGTAGCGGCCTACCGGGCGTGCAACGTTGCGGCGCATCAGGCATTCAGACTTCCCACAGGATTATACAGCCGAGCCTGGAGACGCCTAGACCGCCGCAGCCCTGCCCTGGAACGAAGCCGAAAGGCTCATCGCGCTGCAGGCTTACGGGATTCTCGACACGGAGCCCGAGCGGGCGTTCGATGACATCGTCAGGCTGGCGTCACGGATCTGCGACACGCCCATCGCAGTGGTCAATCTGATCGACTAGGGCCGTCAATGGTTCAAGGCCGAGACAGGCCTGGGCGTACGCGAGACGCCGCTCGACACCTCCTTTTGCGCCCATGCGCTGCTGCAGGAGGACGGGATGGTCATTCCCGACGCGACCCGGGATGCCCGGTTCGAAGGCAATCCACTGGTGACGGGGGGGGGCTGGCTTGCGCTTCTACGCCGGGCGGCTCCTGAAGAGCGCCGACGGCCACGCACTCGGCACCCTCTGCGTCCTGGACGTCCAGACCCGGCCCGAGGGGCTGACGCCGCTGCAGGCCGAGACGCTGGACGTTCTGGCCCGTCAGGTCATGGCCCAGCTGGAATTACGTCGCGCAATCAGCGAGCGGGAGGAGGGCGTCATCGCCCTGGCGGAGAGCGAGTCCAAATTCCGGGCCATCGCCGAGTCCATGCCCCAGATGGTCTGGTCGGCCCAACCCGGCGGCTTCCACGACTACTACAACGCCCGCTGGTACGAGTTCACCGGCGTGCCGGCCGGCTCGACCGACGGCGAGGCCTGGAACGGCATGTTCCATCCGGACGACCAGAAGCGCGCTTGGGAGGCCTGGGGCCACTCGCTCGAGACGGGCGACCTTTACGAGATCGAATACCGGCTGCGGCGCGCCGACGGCGTCTATCGCTGGACGCTTGGACGAGCGACGCCGATCCGCAATGAGGCGGGCGAGATCACCCGTTGGTTCGGCACCTGCACCGACATCGAGGACCTCAAGAGATCGGAAGCGGGCAAGGACCTGCTCAGCCAGGAACTGAGCCACCGGATCAAGAACATCTTCGCCGTGGTCTCGTCCCTGATCGCCCTGTCGGCACGCGAGCATCCGGAGGCCAGGGCCTTCGCCGGCTCGGTGCGCGACCGGGTCAACGACCTGGCCCGCGCCCATGAGTTCGTCCGCCCGCACTCCGAGGTGTCCCAGCCGCTGATCGGCGACACGACACTCCACACGTTCCTGGGCGCCCTGTTCAAGCCCTACGTCGATGCCAGCGGGCGGTCCCGCGTGGCGATCGAGGGCGAGGACGCGACCTTCGACGATCAGGCCGCGACCTCGGTCGCTCTGCTGTTCCACGAACTTGCGACCAACGCCGCGAAATACGGCGCCCTGTCCGCGGCGGGAGGAACTGTACTGTTGCGTACGCGCAACGACGGAGACCGATTCATCCTGACCTGGACGGAGCGTGGCGGCCCTCCCATCCTCGAAAAGCCGGTACGGCAAGGGTTTGGCTCGGCCCTGGCGTCGCTTTCGGTCAAAGGGCAGCTGGGCGGAAAGTTGGAACGAAGGTGGGAGCCAGGGGGTTTGATCCTCGAGGCAGCCATCCCCGCAACGGCGCTATCCCGGCGCCGCGCCGCATTAGGAAAGAAGTGAACCGGACGGGCATCTCGGCGTTCCGAGAGCCTGACACCGACACAACAAGGCCATGACCGCGCGTATCCTGATCATTGAAGACGAAGCCTTGGTGGCAATGGAACTCCGGTTCGTGCTGGAGGACCTGGGTCACGACGTTGTCGCCACCGTCGCCGATGCGAACACCGCACGGTCGGTCGCGGCCGAGAACGACATCGATCTGGCCCTGGTCGATATCCACCTGTCCGACGGTCCGACCGGCATCGACCTTGGCCGCGAGCTCGGTCAGGAGCGGGGGGTGACCGTCCTCTTCATGACCGCCAATCCCGGAATGGTTCGCGAGGGCGTGGCCGGGACCATCGGCGTCCTGTCCAAGCCGACCGACGAGCGCGCGGTCCAGACGGCAGTCGACTATGCGCTGGGTCGTCGCACCGGTCGGCCGGTCGAATATGCGCCGCCGGAGCTTCAGTTGTTCGGCTGACGATGGTTGCGGGCCGAGGCTCGGCTGACCACCTGAAGGGCTCCCCGAAACGGAGCCCTTTTTCATGTCCGATCTCAAGAAACGCGCCCTCGGCAAGAGCGGTCTGGAGACCGCGCCCCTCGTGTTCGGAGGCAATGTCTTCGGCTGGACCATCGACAAGGCGAAGTCGTTCGAGATTCTCGACGCATTCGTCGGCGCCGGCTTCAACGCCATCGACACCGCCGATGTCTATTCGCGCTGGGTGCCCGGCAACTCCGGCGGCGAGAGTGAAACCATCATCGGCGAATGGCTGAAGGCGCGCAGGCGTCGCGACGATGTCCTGATCCTGACCAAGGTCGGATCGACCATGGGCCAGAACGGCGATGACACCCGTAGCGACCTGTCGCCCCGCTGGATCGAGCGCGCGGTCGAGGACAGTTTGCGGCGGCTCCAGACCGATGTGATCGACCTCTACCAGTCGCACTGGATGGACAAGACAACCCCGACTGAAGAAACCTTGCGCGCCTATGAGCGGCTGATCCAGACCGGCAAGGTGAGGGCTATCGGCGCCTCCAACCACGACGCTGTCAGGATGCGCGAGGCGCTGGATGTGGCCGCCGACAAAGGCCTGCCGCGCTACGAGACGGTGCAGCCCCACTACAACCTCTACAACCGCTCGACCTTCGAGGGTGAACAGCAGGACCTGGCCGTCGCCGAGGGTCTTGGCGTCATCACCTATTTCAGCCTCGAGAGCGGCTTCCTCAGCGGGAAATACGGGACGGTCGCCGACGCCGACGCCTCGAAGCGAGGCGGCGGCATGTTGAAGGATCACTTCAACGAACGCGGCGTCCGCATCCTGGCGGTGCTCGACGCCGTCGCCCGGCGCAACGAGGCGACCCCCGCCCAGGTCGCATTGGCCTGGCTGCTGAGCCGCCCGGGCGTCACCGCTCCCATCGTCAGCGCGACATCGCTGGATCAGCTGAACGACACGCTGAAGGCCGCCACGCTGACGCTGTCGGTGCAGGACCTCGCGGACCTGACGACGGCGAGCGACGCCTGACCCATTGGATCGGGGTCACCAGACCCCGATCTTCTCCGCCTCGTGGTGGCTGATCGGGTGGTTCGCCTTCGCGTGGTCTTCCTCGGCGAGGAAGCGCACCGCCTCCAGCGCCGCCATGCACCCCATGCCGGCGGCGGTCACGGCCTGGCGATAGACGTCGTCGGTGACGTCGCCGGCGGCGTAGCAGCCCTCGACATTGGTCGCCGTCGTGCCGGGCGTCACCACCAGATAGCCGCCCTGTTTGGTCTCCAGCTGGCCCTGGAACAGCTCCGACGACGGCGAGTGGCCGATGGCGATGAAGACGCCGTCGGCCTGGACTTCCTGCGTCGCGCCAGTCAGGGCGTGCTTCAGTCGCACCCCCGTGACGTTCGAGGCGATTCCGTCCGACTGTCCCAGGATTTCGTCGACCGCATGGTTCCAGATCACCTCGACCTTGGGATTGGCGAACAGCCGGTCCTGCAGGATCTTCTCGGCGCGGAACTCGTCCTTGCGATGGACCACCGTCACCTTGGCGGCGAAGTTGGTCAGGAACAGCGCCTCCTCGACGGCCGTATTGCCGCCGCCGACCACGATGACGTTCTTGCCGCGATAGAAGAAGCCGTCGCAGGTCGCGCAGGCGGAGACGCCGAAGCCCTGGTATTTCTGCTCGCTCTCCAGCCCCAGCCATTTCGCCTGGGCGCCGGTGGAGATGATGACCGTCTCGGCCAGCAGCTCGGTCCCTGAGTCCAGCTTCAGCCGGAACGGCCGCTGCGACAGGTCGCAGGAGACGACGATGTCCTCGATGACCTCCGTGCCGACGTGCAGGGCCTGGGCCTTCATCTGCTCCATCAGCCAGGGACCCTGGATGGCCTCGGCGAAACCGGGATAGTTTTCGACGTCGGTGGTGATGGTCAGCTGGCCGCCCGGCTGGATGCCGGCGATGACGGCCGGGTTCAGGTTGGCGCGGGCCGCATAGATGGCGGCTGTCCAGCCGGCGGGGCCGGAGCCGATGACGGCGACGCGGATCGTTCTCGGAGTGCTCATGAGTGCTATCTAGTCTCTGATTCCGCCCCATGCGATGTCCCGGGCGACGGAAAACCGTGGAGAGACGACAGATGGACGTTCAGCCGCAACGAAGCTTCATCGGGGTGGGGCTCGCCATCGGCGTGGGCGTCGGCGCCGCCATCGGGGTCGCGATGGGCAATCTGGCGATCGGCATCGGCGCCGGGGTCGCCCTGGGCCTCATCTTCGGAGGCGCGCTGGACGCGCGGGACAAGGCGAAGCGCAAGGGCGACGGCGACGGAGGGGTGACCTACGCCGACGGCGGCAGCGGCGGCCGGTCGAAGGATGCCGATGGGGCGGACGACGGGTCGGACGGCGGCGGGGACGGCGGCGGCGGGGGCGACTGACGTCTAGAGCCCCATCGCCCTCAGTACTTCCCGCGCGGCCCGATCGGTCTCGGCCAGCGGCGCATAGGACCATGTCTCCAACGATCCGTCGAACGGCCGCGCCGCGCCCCTGGCTTCCAGGTCGGCATGCAGGCGCGCGAACTTGCCCGGGGGCTTGAGCGCCACCATCGCCAGGACGTGAACCGGCTTGCCCGTCGAGGCGGCCTCGGCGGCCATGTTGGCGCTGTCCTCGGTGACCAGGATGTGGTCGGCGGCGTGCAGGAAGGCGAACATCGGGTTCGCGCCCTCACTATCCCAGATCCAGCCCGGCAGGTCGCTCAGCCGCCCGGTCATGACCGCCTTCGCCGCCTCGGGCGTTCTGCGGGAGAAGGTCAGCATCAACGATCCGCCCGAGGCTCTTACGGCCGCCGCGATCCGGTCCGCCAGCGTCGCGGCATGGTCCGGCGTCAGGTCGAAGGCCTTGGACCTGCCCCCGATCAGGATGGCGACCCGCGGGCGGGGCAGGACGTCCAGCCGCCCGGCGACGGCGGGGGCGGCCTCGGCCAGGGTCTCGGGCGTGATGCGGTGGGGCGAGCCGGTGATCGACACGACCCTCGCCCCGGTCAGGCTGTCGTGCGCCGGCGCCACGACCAGATCGAACAGCGCCGGGTCGAGGCGCGGATCCTGGGTCTGGACGACGAAGGTCTTGCCGCCGCTCAAGCGCCGCACGGCCAGCGACAGGGGCAGGGTCGCCCGGCCTGTCGCGATCCACAGGTCCGGCCAGGGCTCGCCTTCGGCCGGGAAGGGCGCGTCGGACGCCAGCATCCACGGCGCCTTCAGCGCGACCGGCAGCCAGTCGAAGGCGGATCGCCAGCGCACCTGTTTCACGTCGATGTGTGCCGGAGTCAGACGCGCGACCGCCTCGGCGAGGCCGAGCGCCTGATTTTCCATGCCGGCGCGGCCGTCCGAGACGACCGCGATACGAAGGGGCTTTGGCCCTACTTCCACTCGACCTTGAGGATTTCGTAGGCCTTCACGCCGCCGGGGGTGTTCACCTCGACGGTGTCGCCGACGGCCTTGGAGATCATGGCGCGGGCGATGGGCGAGGAGATAGAAATCTTGCCCGCCTTCACGTCAGCCTCGTGCTCGCCGACGATCTGGTAGCGGCCTTCTTCCTCGGTGTCCTCGTCGACCACGGTGACCGTGGCGCCGAACTTGACCTGGTCGCCCGACAGCTTGGTCACGTCGATGACCTGGGCCCGGCTGATCTTGTCCTCGATGTCCGCGATCGAGCCTTCGATCCAGCCCTGGCGTTCCTTGGCCGCGTGATACTCGGCGTTCTCCGAGAGATCGCCGTGTTCGCGGGCCTCCGAAATCGCCGCGATAACGCTGGGACGTTCCACCGACTTCAATTGCTTAAGCTGATCGTCGAGGGAGCGGTAACCCTCGGCCGTCATCGGCACTTTTTCCATGTGGTCGTGATTTTCTGACTTGTCGCCCGGTAAACCGGAGAGGGGACTTAAGAGAAACTCTGGCGAATACGCTGGTCGCTGGGCGCGCGCGACAGGCTGAAGAAGCTAGGGCGCCTCGGGCGGAAACTCAAGGTCCAGCCGGGAAGCGGTCGGCCGGATCAGCTCGCCGATGGTGGCAGGGCGCGGTGACGATCCTGCGACAGACGCCGATCCAGCAGGGTTTTCGCCACCCCGTAGGCGATCCAGGCGACCAGGGCGGCGCCGATGACCGCGAACAGAAGCGAGGCCATCAGGGCGCCCGCCGCCATGAAGGCGAGGAGAAAGGCGATGGCCGCGCCGAGGCCGGCCGCGATCTGGAGGGTTTTCAAACGCATGACCGCATAACGCGCCCGTCTGTTCCGGGTTGCGGGTCCCGCAACGGGTTCAGGCGTAGGCGTAGGGCCCGCCGCGCTCCAGCGCCCTCTGATAGGCTGGCCGGGCATGGATGGTCTGCAGGAAGACCTTCAGCTTCGGCTTGTCCGGACCGTAAGGCGCGCGGCTGGCCCCGGCCTCCAGCGGGAAGCTCATCATGATGTCGGCGGCCGAGAAGGCCTCGCCGGCGAACCAGGGCGATTTCGACAACTCGCCCTCCCAATAGGCGGTGTGGGCCGCGATCTGCGGGTCGATGAAGCTGGACTGCGCCTTGTTCGAGATTGCCTTGACGAGCGGCCGGACGAGGCCCGGCGACCGGGTCGGCAGGGCCCCGAACACCAGTTTGAGCAGCAGGGGCGTCATCGCCGACCCCTCGGCGTAGTGCAGCCAGTAGGTGAGCCGCCGCCCGTTCGCCGTCCCCGCCGTCGGCCGCAGCCCGTGCCCCGGATAGGTCGCCAGCAGATATTCGATGATCGCCCCCGTCTCGGCGACGATGACATCCCCGTCCTGGATCAGCGGCGACTTGCCCAGCGGATGGATGGCGCGCAGCTCGGGCGGGGCCAGCATGGTGTCGGCGTTCCGCTCGTAGCGCTTCACCTCATAGTCCAGCCCCATCTCCTCCAGCAGCCACAGCACGCGCTGTGAACGGGAGTTGTTCAGGTGGTGGACGACAATCATGGCGCGGCTCCGCAGGTTCGGATCACCTTAGCGATGTTGACGCCGGGGAGGGCAAGGGCCGTCAGCGCGTGCGCCCACTCCACCGCCGACGCGGACGTCCCTGCGCCCGAGCCTGGCCAGCGCCCCGTTTTGGGTTCGGCGCCACGCCCGTGCGCCGACTCTGCCACAGTTCATAGGCCAGGGTGGCCAGCGCCAGCTTTCCGGCATGCCGACCGGCGAACCCGCGTCCGCTCTTCGACAGCAGAAGGCCGCCGATGACGGTGGCGATACGGGACAGGGCCATTGAAATACTCCTCGGGTTCGAGGACGGAACGGCCGGATACCGCCGCGGTTCACTCGCGTTGAGACGAACGATAGCGTGTGCTATCATCCAAGCATGGCCCAGCTCCTTGTCAGAAACGTCAGTGACGACACGGTCGAGGCGCTCAAGCGCCGCGCTATCGCCAATCAGCGCAGCGTCGAAGCCGAACACCGAGCCCTTCTGGAACTCGCTCTCGAAGTTGAACGCCAAAAGCAGGTCGAGCGATTCCGCGCCGAGACGGACGCGATCCGGGCGGCGCAGAAGGGGCGGGTGTTCAAACCGTCAGAGGTCGTCGTCCGCGAAATGCGCGACGAAAATTGATCGTCGTCGATACCTCGGTCGCCCTGAAATGGGTGTTGGACGAGCCAGACAGCGATCACGCCCGCGAGGCGATGGACCGCTTGCTTGTCGCGCCCGATGTCTGGCGCGTGGAGGCCGCCAACGGTTTGCGTCGGGCGGTCAGGACCGGCGAGCTCCCGCCGCAAGAAGCGCCGCGTCTTCTAAAGGTTCTGGATCGCGCGCCGGTCCGCGATCTGCCGACGCCGCCGCTGGTTCCGGCCGGCCTTGAGCTGGCGCTTTCCCTCGGGCATCCGATGTATGACTGCCTGTTTCTGGCGCTTGCGATCGAACAGGACTGCAAAATGCTCACGGCCGATGACGCCTTCTTGAACGTCGTGCGCACGGCGACGCCGAACCTTGCAGGAGGTCTTCTTCGATTGGCGGACTTCGCGCGATGACCACCCCCGAACCTCGCCTGACTTCGCTCGCTCATGGCGGCGGTTGCGGCTGCAAGATCTCGCCCGCCGTGCTGCGCGACATCCTGTCGAAGACGCCGCAGGCCGCCGCCTTCGCCAACCTGATGGTCGGGACCGAGACCTCCGACGACGCGGCCGTCTGGCGGCTGAACGATCAGCAGGCGCTGGTGGCGACGACCGACTTCTTCATGCCGGTGGTCGACGACCCGTTCGATTTCGGGCGGATCGCGGCGACCAACGCCCTGTCGGATGTCTATGCCATGGGCGGGCGGCCCATCTTCGCCCTGGCCCTGGTCGGGATGCCGGTGAATGTCCTGTCAACCGAGACCATCGGCCGGATCGTGGCGGGCGGCGCCAGCGTCTGCGCCGAGGCGGGCATCCCCGTCGCCGGCGGCCATTCGATCGACAGCGTGGAGCCGATCTACGGGCTGGTGGCGCTGGGCCTTGTCCATCCCGACCGGGTCCTGACCAATCGCGGGGCGCGGGCAGGGGACGTCCTGATCCTGACCAAGGGTCTCGGCGTCGGCGTGCTGTCGGCCGCGCTCAAGCAGGAGCGGCTGGACGCGGCCGGGTATGCAGCGCTCATCGCCTCGACTACGAGGCTGAACACTGTCGGCGCCGATCTGGCCGAGACCGACGGCGTCCACGCCATGACCGACGTGACCGGCTTCGGCCTGCTGGGCCATGCGCTGGAGATGGCGCGCGGCTCGGGGCTGGGCATCGAGCTGGATGCGGGCGCCGCGCCCCTTCTGGATGGTGTCGAGGCGCTCGCCCGAGACGGCGTCCGCACCGGCGCCTCGGGCCGCAACTGGGCGTCCTACGCCGAGGCGATCGCCCTGCCGTCCGGGTTCGACGACTGGCGCCGCGACCTGCTCACCGACCCCCAGACCTCGGGCGGGCTTCTCGTCGCCGTCGCGGCCGAGGCAGCCGAGGCGACGCTGGCGACGATCCGCGCGGCCGGCTTCGACCAGGCCGCCGTCGTCGGCCGCGTCGTCGAGGGCGCCGGGGTGCGGGTCGTTTGATCCGTCGCACCACCGATCTGTCGCGCGAGGCCCGGGCCGGCTTCGACGCCATCATCGACGTGCGCAGCCCCGCCGAGTTCGCTGAGGACCACATCCCCGGCGCCATCAACCTGCCGGTCCTCGACGACGCCGAACGGGCCGAGGTCGGGACCATCTATGTCCAGCAGTCCAAATTTCTCGCCCGCCGGATCGGCGCGGCGAAGGTCGCCCGCAACATCGCCGCCCATCTCGACGGGGCGCTGAAGGATCGCGACGGGAGCTTCCGCCCCCTGGTCCACTGCTGGCGCGGGGGCCAGAGGTCGGGGGCCATGGTCGCGGTGATGGACCAGATCGGCTGGCCGGTGACCGTGCTTGACGGCGGCTACATGACCTGGCGGCGCACGGTCCAGGCGGTCCTGTATGGCGAGGCCGCATGGTCCGTCATCCTGCTCGACGGCGGCACCGGCTCCGGCAAGACTGCGCTGCTGCCACGCCTCGCCGAACGCGGCGTGCAGGCGATCGACCTGGAGGGTCTGGCCGAGCATCGCGGCTCCCTGTTCGGCGCGACCGGCCGTCCCCAGCCGTCGCAGAAGCTGTTCGAGAGCCGTCTGTTCGAGGCGCTGGGGACCCTCGACCCGACGCGCCCGGTGGTCGTCGAGGCCGAGTCCAGCCGCATCGGCGCCCGCACAATCCCGCCCGCCCTCTGGTCAGCCATGGGCCGCGCCCCGGTGATCGAACTGACCGCGCCCGTCGAGGCGCGCGCCAGATTCTCCGCACGGATCTATGCCGATATCGCCGCCGACGTCACGGCGCTGGACACGGCCCTCGGCCGCCTCCCGCCCCATCATTCGAAGGAGACGATCGCGGGCTGGAAGGCGATGGCGCGGGAGGGCCGCACGGTCGAACTCGCCGCCGCCCTGGTCGAGGAGCACTACGACCCCGCCTACCGTCGCATGTCCGCGCGGCGCGACCGGCCGGTGATCGGGCGGGTGGAGATGACCGAGGTGGCGGACGCCGACCTCGACCGCGCGGCGGATCTCATTTCGGACACCCTCTCCCAGCGGGAGAGGGCTTGAGCGCACGGCGGCGATAGCCGTCGTTCTCGCGTGAAAGGGTGAGGGGCTGGCGCTAACCGGTGAGGGCTGCCCCTCACCCTTTCCGCTGGCGCATCGCTAACGCTCTGCGAGCCTCAAGCCCTCTCCCGCCTGGAGAGGGAAAACATCTGCACAATCCGCTCCGCCGCCACGCTCGCCCCATCCTCCTGCGACGCCAGGATCCCCAGCCGCCTCGCCGTCTCCACCCCCGTCGGATCCGCCAGCAAAGGGTCCAGCACTTCCGCCACCCGCTCGGCCCGGCAGGCGCGGCGGCTCAAGGTCACCCCGCACCCGAGGCGCACCACCCGCGCGGCATTGTCGAACTGGTCGCCGAGGAATGGCACGACCAGCTGCGGTCGCCCTGCGCGCAGGGCCTGCTGCGTCGTCCCCACGCCGCCTTGGTGCACGACGGCGGCAGCGCGCGGGAACAGCTTCGAATAAGGCGCATAGGCTACGGCGATCGCGTCCGGCCCGTCCGCGACGCCGACATCACCTTTCGGCCCCACCAGCAGCACAGACCGTCGCCCCAGAATCCGGGCCGCCTTCAGGCTCTCGACATAGAAGCTTCCGGGGATGATCACCGCCGCGCTCCCGAGGGTGAAGACAATGGGCTCCGGCCCGGCGGCGAGGAAGGTCTCCAGCGCCGGCGACAGGGGCGTCGGCCCGCCGGTCTCGCTGTCGTAGGCGGCATGGCCGGTCACGGTGAACGCAGGCGGCGCGTCGGCCTGCGGCATGCCCAGCAGCGGTGAATAAAGCCCAAGCGCCAGCGGCCGGTTCTTCAGTCCGTCGAGCAACAGACTGGCCCGCTGCGGCTCCAGACCCATCCTCTGCCGAACCCGATCCGCCGGCCCGGTCCAGGCCGCCCCCCTGGCCCGCGCGCCCGCGAGGGTCAGCCGGTTCAGCACCAGCCGCCACCCGCCCGACGCCGGCCCCAGCCACGGCGCGTTCGGCAGGGCGGGCGGGTCAAAGGCCGAGAAGACGATGGCCGGCTGCAACGCGACCGGAACGAAGGGCACGCCGAGACCATCCGCCGCCATGGCCGCCCCGGTGGCGAAGGTCGATCCGACAATCGCGACCGCGCCTTGAGCCACCGCCAGCAACTGCCGGGCCCCGCACTCCAGATTCGGCAGCAGCATCTTCTCGAACAGGAAGCCGCTGGATCGCGTCACCGCCTCGGTGATCTCCACCTCCGTCATCCCCATCATGACCTCGAGCTCGGCGATGCTCGGGCCGATGGCGTGGAATGTCAGGCCCTCGGCCCGAATCTTGTCGCCATGCTGTGGCGAGGAAGCGATCTCCGCCTCGAACCCCCGCGCCCTCAACGCCAGCGCCAAGGCGATGAACGGATGCAGGTCGCCGAGCGATCCGGCGGTGGCGAGGACGATGCGGGGAGGCATGACGAACCCTAGCACGCCCCGTTGAAGGTTCGCGCTGGCGTCCCGTGACGCCGGTGCTAGCCTCGCCGTCATGACCCGATCCCGTACGGCTGCCCTCTTCACCTCCCTCAGCCTCTGGGTGATGGTCGCTCTGGTCGGAGGCCTGGCGGCGGGCGCCGCGGCCCAGGCCTGGGGCATCCCCGGCGGAACCGGGACGGTGGCGGTGATCGACGCCCTGGGCCAGCTGTGGCTCAACGCCCTGCGCATGACGATCATCCCCCTGGTCTTCAGCCTGCTGGTGACCGGCATCGCCTCCATCGCCGACGCGGCGGCGACCGGCCGGCTGGCGCTCAAGGCGGTGATCGTCTTCGCCCTGCTGCTGCTCGGGGCCACGGTCTATGCCTTCGCCTCGTCGCTCGGACTGCATGCCCTGTGGCCCATCGGCGCGGACGGGGCCGCCGCCCTCCTCGCCGGCGCCCCGCCCGAGGCCGCGCGCGAGGTCGCCGAGAACGTCGGCGGCGGCGGTTTCGGCGCCTTCCTGACCAGTCTCGCCCCCGCCAACCCGATCCGGGCCGCGGCCGACGACGCCATCCTGGCCATCGTGGTCTTCGCCATCGCCTTCGGCTTCGCCACCACCCGGCTCGACGCCCGTCTGCGCCAGCCCGTCGCCCTGTTCTTCGAGGCGGTCGCCCAGACCATGATCGTGATCGTCCAGTGGGTGCTGGCCGTGGCGCCGCTGGGCGTCTTCGCCCTGGCCCTGGGCGTGGGCCTGCGCGCCGGCCTCGGCGCCGCCGGTGTGCTGGGCCACTATATCGCCCTGGTCTGTCTTAGCCTGATCGGCCTGATCCTTCTGACCTATGTCGTGGCCACGGTCGCCGGCCGGATCGGTCTCGGCCGCTTTGCGCAAGGCGCCGCGCCGGCCCAGGTGGTGGCCTTCTCGACCCAATCGTCGCTCGCCTGCCTGCCGATCATGGTCGAGCGCGCCATCGACCGTCTCGGCGTCTCGACGGCTACGGCGGGTCTGGTCCTGCCGCTGGCGGTGGCGGTGTTCCGCATCACCAGCCCGGTCGCCAACCTGGCCGTCGTCATCTACGTCGCCAAGCTCACGGGGACGGAGATCACCACCGCCTCCATGCTGGCCGGAGCGCTCGCCGCCCTGGCCGTCAGCATCGGCACGGTCGGCCTGCCCGGACAGGTCAGCTTCTTCGCCTCAATCGCCCCGATCTGCCTGGCCATGGGGGTGCCGCTGGAGGTCCTGCCCCTGCTGCTGGCGGTCGAGGTCGTGCCCGACATCTTCCGCACCGTCGGCAATGTGACCGCCGATCTGGCGGCGGCCCGGATCGTCGAGGGAGGGGATGCGGCGCCCGATCTCGAAGCCACGGCAGGAATTCAAGCGTCGCCCAACTGAAGGTTCTTCGAAATGGAACGCCCTTCAACACAAGCTGTCAGCCGCCTCGTGGGGATCGACGACCGAGTGTCGGGGATCGCCGCCTTGGCCCAGGAACAGGCCGCGGCGGTATCCTGAGAAGGCAGGGCCCGTCCCGGGGCCCGCGAAGGTTCGGAACGGGCCGTGCCGGCGCCCGGGCGCGCGCTTGATCGACCTCACACCTCGACGTCACCGACCGGCGTTCGCCTCGACGGACACTCGACCAACGGCCAATAGGCCCCGTTCTTGGGCGGCTCGGTCTATCGGAACAGGCCGAGCAGGATCGAGGTCGAGGAGTTGGCGATCGACAGAGCCTGCACACCCAGCTGTTGCTTGATTTCCAGCGACTGCAGTCGCGCGCTTTCCTTGGCGAGATCCGCATCGACCAGGTTGCCCACGCCGTTTTCCAGAGCGTCGGAGAGCTTGCCGACGAAGGCGTTATGCGTGTCCAGCGACTTGGCGCCGGTGCCGAGGCGAGCCAGGGCGGACGACACATTGTCGATGGAGGCGTTGACGGCGGCCAGAGCGGTGGTGGCCAGGGTCGAGGTGCCGATGGTGGCCGTAGCCGCCACGGTCACGTTGGCGCCGCCCATCGACAGGTTTTCACCCGCCACCTTGATGGTGGAGCCGGCCGTGTTCGACAGGGCTTTGAAGCCGTTGGTCGTGGTCGAGTTGTCCAGCAGGTTCACGCCGCTGAACTTGGCGTTTGAGATCACCGTGGTGATCTGGTCGCGGATGGACTTGAAGTCTTCGTTCAAGGCCTTGCGCGAGGCGGTGGACAGCGACTTGTCAGTCGCCGACAGGGCCTTTTCTTTCAGTTGGATCAGCAGGTCGGAGACCGACTCACCGGCAGCAATGGCGACATCGACGGCCGAAGAACCGCGATCCAGGCTGGTCTTGACCGCGTTCAGGGCCGAGATTTCACCGCGCTGGCCCTGGGCGATAGCCCAAACAGCGCCGTTGTCCTTTGCATTGTTGACCTTCTTGCCGGTGTTGATGCGGTTCTGGACCGTATCGAGCTGAGACCTGGTGGTCTGCAAATTCTGCAGCGCCACCAAGGCTCCGCTGTTCGTGTTCACGCTATTCAGCGCCATGACGACTCCCCCATTCCTAGGTTTCAGTCACCGTTTTGGCGGCTGAGAGCGTTTTGCTCCACATAACAATGGCTGATGAATCCTAATATTTTCTCCATTACTTAACCGTGAAAGCACAGCGGCCTGATAATCCGCCACATCTAATGACATGGGTGAGACACCGACGTCGGTCTAAAGGACACTGAGTGATGTTGAATTTTCGACGGTAATTGTTAACTGCAGAACAACTACCAAGCGACTATTCATGCAAATTAAGGATCGCTTGATGGGTCTATGCAGACGGTCCAGCCGTGATCGTTCGCAACCAAAGCAAGCAACGAGCCGAAAGACGCCGCCGCAAACATCAAGGCGGTGCTCTGCGGAAAAACACCAAGGTAATTTTCGCACGCCAACCTTGAACCGTCTCAGACGCTCTTCCTGCCGTAGCCTCCCGCCCACCTCAGTTTCTGTAGCGCCGCCGCGGCGCGGAGCAGGGTGGTTGCTTCCGCCGTCTTGCCCAGGCTCAGCAGTTCTGCCGCCCGGCGCACCGCCTCGGCCAGGGCTTCATGGGGGCCTTGGGCGGCGCTTCGCTCCATTCGGCGGGTCTCCCGAGATCCCCGTCCGGCTCATCCGCCCCACCGCGGATCGGCTTCAGGTCGATCTGCCGGGCATAGGTCTTTCGCGTCCAGCCTTTGGCCATGGCACGACGCCGCAGGTTGGCCAGGCCGACGTCAAAGCGTCGCGCCACCGACGGCGCCGACTCATCGGCGACATAGGCCGCCCTGACCCGGACCCAGGTCTCGGGCCCCCGATATTTGCGCAGCCGGTGGTGCTCCATCCGGCCAGACTGGCAGCCGCCTGCGTCAGAAGCGGACGCAGGCGTCGGTCGATGTCTTCTGTGTCGCTGATGTCGCGGAGATTGTCTCTTAAAAGTCCCGCGATTGTCCTCGCTACCGCGCCCGGTTGTCCTCGTTAGTCTACCGGATTGTCGTGGTTATCCCACCGGATTGTCCTCGAAATGGCTGATCGACCTGTCGAGTCCACGGCGCTTTTGCGGGCTCCGGACTGGTCGAAATCGTCGCCAACGGGTCGACCACGGCAAAGCCCGCGCCCTCACCCCTTCAGCAGCATATCCAGCCCGACCACAGCGCTCAGCCCCACAGTGCAAACCAGATAGGTCAGCAGGTTCGTCTTCCACCCGATCCGCAGCCTGCGGCTGGCCAACACCGTCAGGCCCACCAGAACCCCGCAAACGAGCACAGGCAGGGTCCACGGACCCATGCCCAGCTCAAGACTGATCTTCGCCTCGTCGTTGGGATTGAACAGGCTGATCCCGGCCGCCGTCACCCGCATCAGGGCGGCGAAGAACAGGAAGGCGTAGGCGGCCAGACTGTCCCGGCGAAGGATCAGCACAAAGGCGATCACACCCTGGATCAGGGTCACGATCGGACCCGCCGCGGCGAAGATCAGGAAATCCTGCATCGGCACCGGCCCGGTCGGGCTGACGCTGTTCAGGTTGAACGTCATCTGGTGGCCGAGAAGCGTCCCGGCCAGCCAGTGTGCGCCCTCGTGGAGCAGGTAGGTGGCCAGAACGGCCCCCACCAGCAGCAGATAGAAGCCGGCGCCGACGCGACGTGTGTTTCTCATGGATGGATCCCCTTTTCAGGGGAAGAACCATGCCGCCAACGTGCCGTCGAGTTACGATTTTCTCATATTTACGAATAGCTTAGTGCGCATAATCCTGAATCGGCCGCACATCCAGCTCGCCCGCCTTGATCGCGCCGATGGCCTGGGCCGCCGCGAGGGCCCCCGCCGTCGTGGTGTAATAGGGCATCTTCATCATCAGGGCGGTGCGGCGCAGGCTGAAGCTGTCCTGCAGGGCCTGTTTGCCGTCCGTGGTGTTGAAGACCAGCTGGACCCCGCCGTTCTTCATCGCATCGACGATGTTGGGACGGCCCTCCAGCACCTTCTTGACGAAGGTCACCGGCAGGCCCTGTTCGGCCAGGTAGGCGTGGGTGCCGCCCGTCGCCATGATCGAGAAGCCCTCGGCCAGGAGGGTCTTCACCGCCTCGACGATGAAGGGTTTGTCGGCGTCCTTGACGCTGACAAAGGCGCAGCCCGCGACCGGCAGGGTGGTGCCGCCGCCGATCTGGGACTTGGCGAAGGCGCGGGCGAAGGCGGGGGCCATGTCGGCCTCGCCGTCGCGCTTCCAGTCCAGACCCATGACCTCGCCGGTCGAGCGCATCTCGGGGCCCAGCACGGTGTCGACCCCGGCGAACCGGGCGAAGGGGAAGACCGCTTCCTTGACCGCGATATGGTCATACGGGACGTCGGTCAGGCCGAAGGATTTCAGCGGCACGCCGGCCATGACCTTGGCGGCGATGGCGGCGATGGGCTGGCCGATGGTCTTGGCCACGAAGGGGGCCGTGCGGCTGGCGCGCGGATTGACCTCGAGCACGAAGATGCGCGGCTCGGCGCTGTGCGGTTCCTCGATGGCGAACTGGACGTTCATCAGGCCGCGCACCTTCAGCGCCCGGGCCATGGCCTCGGTCTGGCGCTTCAGCTCGGCGACGATCTCCGCCGACAGCGAGAAGGGCGGCATGGAGCAGGCGCTGTCGCCGGAGTGGACCCCGGCTTCCTCGATATGTTCCAGCACGCCCGCGACGAAGACGGCCTCGTCGTCGCACAGGGCATCCACGTCCACCTCGGTGGCGCGGTTCAGATAGTGGTCGATCAGCACCGGGTCGTCGCCCGAGACCCGCATGGCCTCGCCGACATAGCGGTCCAGCTGTTCGCGGTCATGGACGATGACCATGCCGCGTCCGCCCAGCACATAGGAGGGGCGCAGGACGACCGGATAGCCGACCTCTTCCGCCTTTTGTGCGGCCTCTTCGGCGCTGCGGGCCAGGCCGTTGGGCGGCTGCATCAGGCCGATGTCGTGCAGCATGACCTGGAACCGCTCGCGGTCCTCGGCCAGGTCGATGGAGTCCAGCGAGGTGCCGAGGATCGGAATGCCGTCCTCGTGCAGGGCGTGGGCCAGCTTCAGCGGCGTCTGGCCGCCGAACTGGACGACGACGCCGATCAGGTTTCCGGCTGAACGCTCGACGTCGATCAGCTCCAGCACGTCCTCGGCCGTCAGTGGCTCGAAATACAGCCGGTCGGAGGTGTCATAGTCGGTCGAGACGGTCTCGGGGTTGCAGTTGACCATGATCGACTCGACGCCGATGTCGGCGAAGGCAAAGGCCGCGTGGCAGCAGCAATAATCAAACTCGATCCCCTGCCCGATCCGGTTGGGACCGCCGCCCAGGATGATGGCCTTCTTCCTGTCCGTGGGGTTGGACTCGCACTGCGGAACCTGGCCGAGGGCCCCGGTCTCATAGGTCGAATACATGTAGGCCGTGGCCGAGGCGAACTCGGCGGCGCAGGTGTCGATCCGCTTGAACACCGGGCGGACGTTCAGGCCGCGGCGGGCAGCGCGGACGGCCTTTTCCGTCGTGCCCGTCAGCTGGGCGAGGCGGGCGTCGGAGAAGCCCTTGGCCTTGAGTTTGCGGAAGCCGGTGGCTTCGATCGGGAGGCCCCGCACCCGGATGTGACCTTCCGTCCGCACGATGTCCGCGATCTGACGCAGGAACCAGGGTTCATACGAGCAGGCGGCATTGACCTCCTCGACCGTCAGGCCGTGGCGGAAGGCCTGGGCGATCACCAGGATGCGGTCCGGCGTCGGCTGGCCGAGCACGCGGATCACGGCGGCGCGAGCCGAGGCCTCGTCCTCGATGTCGACGACGCCGTCGATCTCGATCTCGTTGAAGCCGGTCAGGCCGGTTTCCAGCCCTCGCAGGGCCTTCTGCATCGATTCCTGGAAGGTCCGGCCGATGGCCATGACCTCGCCCACCGACTTCATCGAGGTCGAAAGAGTGGCCTCGGCGCCGGGGTATTTCTCGAAGGCGAAGCGCGGGATCTTGGTGACCACATAGTCGATGCTCGGTTCGAACGAGGCCGGCGTGACCATGGTGATGTCATTGGTCAGCTCATCCAGCGTATAGCCGACCGCCAGACGTGCGGCGACCTTGGCGATGGGGAAGCCGGTGGCCTTGGAGGCGAGGGCCGAAGACCGCGACACGCGCGGGTTCATCTCGATCACCACCATGCGGCCATCGGCGGGATTGATGGCCCACTGGACGTTGGAACCGCCCGTCTCGACGCCGATCTCGCGCAGGACGTTGATCGAGCCCGTGCGCATCCGCTGGTACTCCTTGTCCGTCAGCGTGAGGGCCGGGGCGACGGTGATGGAGTCGCCGGTGTGGACGCCCATCGGGTCGATGTTCTCGATGGAGCAGATGATGATGCAGTTGTCCGCCTTGTCGCGGACGACCTCCATCTCATACTCCTTCCAGCCCAGCACGCTTTCCTCGACCAGCACCTCGGTGGTGGGCGACAGGTCGAGGCCGCGCTCGACGATCTCGTAATATTCCTCGACGTTGTAGGCGATGCCGCCGCCGGTGCCGGCGAGGGTGAAAGACGGGCGGACGATGGCGGGCAGGCCGACGAAGGCGAGGGCGTCGTCGGCCTCGCTGATGTGGTGGATCGCCTTGGAGCGGGGCGATTCGAGGCCCAGCTTGTCCATGGCGTTGCGGAATTTCTGGCGGTCCTCGGCCTTGTCGATGACGTCGGCCTTGGCCCCGATCATCTCGACACCGTATTTCGTCAGCGCACCCGAGGCGTCCAGCGCCAGGGCCGTGTTCAACGCCGTCTGGCCGCCCATGGTCGGCAGCAGGGCGTCGGGGCGCTCTTTCGCGATGATCCGCTCGACGAACTCCGGCGTGATCGGCTCGATATAGGTCGCGTCCGCCATGTCCGGATCGGTCATGATCGTCGCCGGGTTCGAGTTGACCAGGATGACCCGGTATCCCTCGGCCTTCAGCGCCTTGCACGCCTGCACCCCCGAGTAGTCAAACTCGCACGCCTGCCCGATCACAATCGGGCCTGCTCCAATAATCAATATGGATTTCAAGTCTGTACGTTTTGGCATGGCGCTCTGGTCTTAGTTCGTCACGACCGCGCATTCCCAGCCATCGTAGTCGAGCTGGAAGGCTGCGGCCCAGGATTGCATCATCGACGAGACGGGTGCGAAGCTGGCTTCGTCCACCGCCGTGGTCGTTTCGAGAACGGTCGAGTCGCCCTGCCCCCGGGTCAGGAAGCCGGCGCGACGGGCGACCTCGTTCAGGTCGTCGTGGTCGCCTCCGCCGTTGAAGTAGAACAAAGTGTGGCGAGGGGTGATTCCGGTATCGCCATGAGTCATCAAGGACGCGCGGATCATCGCATCCCGTTCGTCATGGCTGATCATATCGTCGCGCAGGGTCGTCTCTCGCTCGCTCGCTCGCGTGCGAACGGCCGGCGGCGCTGTTCGGCGGGCCGGTTTCGTTCGGGTTGTCGGTTAAGCGGCCCGTTTAGAGACGGCGGCCCCGCGGGGCAAGCGGGCTCTGACGTGCCGTTGATGCAACAGCTCCCCGCCTCACTCCGACACGCCGCAGGGAAGGCGCGACGAAAATATGGCAACGGAGTTGCCAAATTGCGCCCTCCCGATGCAAGATCAGGCACCTCCGCCAATAATACTGACGGATCCTGATTTTTACGGAGTGACTGTCATGCTCTTCCGCAACCGACTGCGGCAATCCTCGGCCATCGCGTCCGGTCTGTTCGCCGCGCTGGTCATGGCCGGGCCTGTCTTCGCCCAGAACGCGCCACCTCCGCCTCAGGATCCCGACGATGAAGACGCCACGACGGTCGAAGAGGTCGTCGTCACCGGGTCGCGCATTCCGACCAATGAATTCACGAGCGCATCGCCGGTCCAGATCCTGACCACCGACCGGGCCCGCCAGCGCGGTCTCAGCGACACGACGCAGCTGCTGCAGTCCTCGACGCTCGCGGCCGGCTCGGCTCAGGTGAACTCCACGATCTCCAGCGCCTTCGTCACGGACGGCGGGCCGGGCTCGGCGACCATCTCGCTGCGCGGTCTGGGAGCGAATCGTACCCTGGTGCTGCTGAACGGCCGTCGCGCCGGTCCGGCGGGCACGCGCGGCGCAGTCTCGGCCTTCGACCTGAACGTCATCCCGCAATCGGCGATCGACCGGGTCGATATCCTGAAGGACGGCGCCTCGTCCATCTACGGCTCGGACGCCGTGGCGGGGGTCGTGAACCTGATCACCGAGCGCGGCCGCGACGGCGGCGTGATGAATGTGTTCGGCACGGTTCCGATCGAGGGCGGCGGCGAGCAATACAACGCCTCGGCCGCTTGGGGCGCGAATTTCGATCGCGGCTACCTGAACCTGTCGGCCGACTACTACCGCCAGGAAAAACTGGCCGCCGGTGAGCGGGACTACCTGGTCTGCCGCAACCAGTATGTGTTCCAGCCCGGCACCGGCACCCGCGCCGACCGCATCGATCCGCGCACCGGCCAGCCGCAGTGCACGGACCTGACCTGGGGTCAGATCTACGTCTACGGCCCGGACTTCTCGGGCCGCGCGGGCCGGTTCCAGTTCGACTATGACGGCAACCTTGGCCAGCATATCCCGCGCCGGCCGACCAACCCGGCTGTTTCGGCACAGTATCCCACGGCGCCGACCGGCTTCTATCTGGTCAACTACGACATCCCGTCGCGGGCGGTGACGAACAACCTCAGCGAATACGCGCTGGAGGAATCGATCATCCCCGAAACGACCCGCTACACGGTCTTCGCCGAGGGCGCCTATGAGATCGGCGGCGGCGTCGAGGCCTATGCCGAGATCCTGCTGAACCGCCGCGAGAGCCGCACAGACAGCTATCGCCAGTTCTGGAACTACACCTATACGGCCGACTTCCTCAACCTTGTCTACGGCGGCGGCGGCGGCGACCCCGTCACGGGCTTCCGTGGCGCGAATATCCTCAGCGCCACGCCGATCACCGACCACTTCGACCAATCGCAGACTGTCGACTACGCCCGGGCCGTTGCCGGCGTTCGAGGCGACCTTGGCGGCTGGAAGTGGGACGTGTTCGCCCAGTACAGCCGCTCGGACGGCGAATACACAACCGACGTCATCCTGCAGGACGCGGTGGACTCGACCAGCTTCAAGACGCGCTCCTGCGTCGGCACCAACCTGCCGGTCAGCGGTCGTCCCTGTATCGACGTCGACTTCACCCGGCCGGACTTCCTGGCCGGTCGTCTGACGCCGGCGGAGCGGGCCTTCCTGTTCGACACCGACACCGGCAAGACGATCTACGAGCAGATGTATCTGGAAGGCACGATCGGGGGCACCCTGTACGAGTTGCCGGCCGGTCCGTTGGGCGCCGCCTTCGGCTTCCACGTGCGTCGCGACGAAATCGAGGACACGCCCGGCCCGATCACCCTGGCCGACAACAGCTGGGGCCTGTCCGGCGGCGGCATCACAGCGGGCACGGAAGACACCAACGAAGTCTACGGCGAGCTCTCGGTCCCGCTGCTGGCTGACGTGCCGTTCGCCCAGCGCCTGACGATGTCTCTGTCGGGTCGCTACACCGACACCAAGACCTCGGGTGACGCCTCGACCTACAAGGTCGGCCTGAACTGGGAGATCACGGACTCGATCCGCGTCCGCGCCACCCACGGCACCTCGTTCCGCGCACCGGCCCTGTTCGAACTGTATCTGGCCGACCAGACCAGCTTCATCGGTCAGCGCAACATCGATCCCTGCCTGAACCTGGGTCAACGGGTCGCCGACGGCAGCATCCAGACCACCAGCCCGATCTACCGGAACTGCACCAGCACGTCCGGACCGGGCGGCGGGGTTCTGCCGACCTTCACCGGCGGCGTGGTGACCGCTACGGTCGTCACCGGCGGCGGCCTCGGCGTGCTGGAGCCCGAGACCTCGAAGGCCACGGTCATCGGCGTCATCCTGACGCCGGTCGGCAGCGACCTGAGCCTGGCCGTCGACTATTTCGACATCGCCATCAAGGACCAGGTCGATGTGCTCGGCGCCGCCGGCATCCTGCAGGCCTGCTATCTGTCGGAAAGCTTCCCCAACGATCCGATCTGCAACCAGTTCGATCGCAACCGCACCACCAAGTCGATCGATCGGGTCCGCGACAGCTATCTGAACATCGCGGAACAGAACAACCGCGGCATTGACTTCACGGCGCGCTGGTTCCGTGACTTCGACTTCGGCACAGTGACCATTGATACGCAGACCACCTGGACCTTCGAGACCAACCAGTCGACCTTCGCCAACTTCGGCACGGACTTCCTGGGCGACATCGGCAATCCGGAACTGGTCGGCAACGTCAACCTGACCCTGGAACGCGGCCCCTGGACGGCCTTCTGGGGCTGGGACTGGATCGGCAACCAGGACGCACGCCCGGACATCATCCGCAACGGCGGCAACCTGAACCAGGTCATCGACGGCCGGACGACCGAGACCAAGGCCTATGCCGAGTTCACCGGCTTCCACAGCCTGTCCTTGAGCTACGAGGGTGACGGCTGGGAACTCTCGGGCGGCCTCGCCAATGTGTTCGACGAACTGCCGCCGGCCGCCTCGTCGGTGTCGGTCGGCACCCAAGGCAACTCGATCCTGCAGTCGCAGTACACCGAGGCCTACTACGGTCGGCGCGCCTTCATGCGCGTGTCCAAGTCGTTCTGATTCGGAACGATCCACGTTAGGACGAAGGGCGGCGGAGCGATCCGCCGCCCTTTTCCGTTTCGCCTTCAAGGAACCCGATGGCCATCATCAAGGGCATGCAGGACACGCTGGACGCCGAGGTCGCGCGTTTCGTCCAGACGCCGCTGAAACAGCCTCTGCTCGTCAACAGCATCCCCAAGGGCGGGACGCACTTGCTGCGCAATGTGCTTCGGATGTTCGTCCCGATCGAACAGCATCACGACCGGGATTTCGTGCAGATCCCGAATATGCACCAGCACCTGGACGCCTTCGATCCGAACGCGCCCAAACTGGCGGCGGCGCATCTTTTGTTCAGCGATCAGTCGCTGGCCAATATCCGGTTCGCGCGGCACATCCTGCTGGTGCGGGATCCCTGGGACTGGGTGCTCGCCCGCGCTCGCTTCTTCGTCTCGGACGAGTTCGAGCAGGAGAACATCCAGCACCTCAAGACCCCCGGACTCTTCTCGGCCGAGGCCCTGATGAACATGATGATCTTTGGCGTGCACCAGAAGTCGCCGGCCCTGATCGACATCTACACCCACAATGCCGCCGCCTGGCTCGGGACGGAGGTTCATCTCGTTCGCTATGAGGATCTCGCTGCGGCCGTCCGCGACATCGAGGCGCCCGGGAGCGAGCGACTGGTTGCCGAGTTGCTGGGAGCCGCGGGCATCGTCCGCCCCGACGACTGGCGGGAACGCGTGGTCACCGGCGCCGACCGGAAGAAGAGCCGGACTGCCCGCGAAAACCTGAAATTGCCCGACGGCCTGGAATTCCCTGATGTTTTGCCGGACGCGCAGAAAGCGCTGGTCGAGTTCCACGCGCCCGGCTTGCGGAAACTGCTCGGCTACGCCTGAGCCCGCTCGGCGATCCAGGCGGGCAGGTTGGCGATACTGTCGAGCAGGCCGAAGCGCGGGTGGTCGACCGGCGGCTCGGCGATCTCGTGCGCCCAGGTGACGTGATAGGGGATGTGGACGGCGAAGGCCCCGGCCTCGATGGCCGGGATGACGTCCGACTTCACCGAATTGCCGGCCATGACCGCCTCGTGGGCGCCCGTGCCGTGGCGGGCAAAGACCCGGTCATAGGTGCCCCGATCCTTCTCCGAGACGATCTCCACGGCCGCGAACAGATCGCCGAGGCCGGACGCCGCCAGCTTGCGCTCCTGGTCCAGCAGGTCGCCCTTGGTGACCAGCACAAGGCGATAGTGTTCGGACAGGCGGTGCAGGGCCTCGCCGACGCCCGGCAGGGTCTCGACCGGATGGGCGATCATCTCGCGGCCGGCGGCGAGGATTTCGCGCAGGACGCCCGGCGGAGGCTCACCCTCGCACAGCTCCATCGCCGTCTCGATCATGGACAGGGTGAAGCCCTTGATGCCGTAGCCGTAGAGCCTCAGGTTCCGGCGCTCTACCTCGGCCAGGCGCGCTTCGATGAGCGCGTTGTCGTGGTCGCCCAGCAGATCGAGGAACCGCGCCTGGGTCAGGCGGAAGATGGTCTCGTTGTGCCAGAGGGTATCGTCGGCATCGAGCCCGACTGTGGTGATGGTCATGGTCGAGCCGATATCAATTTCGCCGATTCGTGATATGCGAGAGCCCTCAGCGAGGGGAGAGACGCATGAACGACTTCATGCAGCCTTACAAGAAATACGCCCAGTTCACCGGTCGGTCGGACCGCAAGGAGTTCTGGTATTTCGTCCTGTTCTACATCATCGCCTGCGTGATCCTCGGGATCGCCGATGGCATGCTGTTCGGAACCGGTCGAGCGGTGATGGGCGATGGCGAGTTCGAGTTTTCCTCCTCCGGCCCCCTGACGGGGATTTTCGTGCTCGGTTCCTTCATCCCGATGCTGGCGGTGGCGATCCGGCGGCTGCACGATACCGGCAAGACGGGCTGGTGGGTCCTGTTGGGCCTGATTCCCTTGATCGGGACCATCATTCTGATCGTCTTCTACGCGCAGAAGGGTCAGCCGGAGGCCAATGCCCATGGCGAGCCGCCGGAAGGCAGTCGCGCGGCCTGACGGTTCGCGGGCGGCTATTCCGCTTCCGCAAGGGCCGTTTTCAGGAAGGTCAGGGTGCGCGGCCAGACGTCGGCGCGGGCCGCGATCAGACCCTCCACCGTGCCGCCTACGGCGGTGACGTTCTGAAGCCCTGGCGCATCGGCGCGGACCGGCGCGCCGAAGACGGCGTGGCCCGCGTCCGGATAGGCGAGGTGCTCAACGGGATGGGCGAAGCCATGCGACCGTAGCCGGGCTTCGACGCGATTGGCCATCTCGGTCGAGGGCCACAGTGTGTCGGCTTCGCCCGAAACCAGAAGGATCGGCCCGGCGATCCGTTCGACCGGGATCTCGGCCTCCGGTGATGCGGCGGGGAGGCTGTCGCGATAGAGGTTGAAAATGCCGGTGAATCCCTTGCTGAAGTCGTAGGGGACATGCGGCAAGGGCTGACCCCCGGCGGTCCAGGACGAGCCCACCGCGCCGCCGGTCCGGTCGATCCCGGCCCAGACCACGTTCGACGGCACGGCCGCGACGACTGCGGCGATGGCCGGGTTCCGGCTGGCGATCAGCAGGGCCAGTTCGCCCCCCTTGGACACGCCGACGATGGCGACCGGCTCGGGTGTGCCGGGACGGGCGTTCAGCCAGGCCAGCGCCCGATCGACCGGCTCGATCGCGATCAGGTCGAGGGTCTCGGTCTGACCCTGCTCTCCGAAATAGGAGACGGCGACGGCGTCGAAGCCGTCGGCCGCAAGCCTGCGGGCCATCCGGCCTGAGCCGCCCAGTCCGCCTTCCGAGCCGCCCAGTACGATGACGGCGCCGCGCGAGGCTGTGGCCGGATCGGCGGCGAAATAGTCGGCGATCAGATCCGCCCTGCGCACCTCCTCGGTCGGCGGGACAGTGGCGACAGCGGCAGTGGCCGGGGTTTGGGCCACGGCGGAGGCCGCGCTGCCACACGTGAGCAACAGCGCGGCGAGCAAGGCGGATGGGGTCGAGCGCGACATCAGTGGATCTCCATAATTAAAGCACTTTGTATTACAAAGTTTACGGGATCGCAAGGCCGCGACGTGATGCCGGCTTGTTCTTCTCCCCCGGAGCGCGTTGATCGGACGCATGCAGGCTCTCGGTCCAGACGTCCCTTCCGCTGTTGTCGTCGGCGCATCGGGCGGCATCGGGGCGGCCGTGGCCGATGGGCTGGCGGCGTCGGGACGTTTCGCCACGATTCACCGCCTGTCCCGCTCGGTCACGGGACTGGATCTGGAAGACGAGGCCAGCATCGCCGCCGCCGCCAGGCGAATCGCGGACGGACCGGCTCCGGTTCTGATTTTCGTAGCCACCGGCGTCCTGCACCACGGCGAGGCGCCCGAACGATCCTTCAGGGCGATGACGGCGGAGCACCTGCTGCGAGACTACCGCGTCAACACCGTCGGCCCGGCGCTCGTCGCCAAGCATTTCCTGCCGTTGCTGCCCCGCGACCGACGCGCTGTGTTCGCGGCCCTGTCGGCACGGGTCGGATCGATCGGCGACAACCGTCTGGGCGGCTGGCACAGTTATCGCGCGTCCAAGGCGGCGCTGAACATGATCGTTCGCAACCTCGCGATCGAGATGGCGCGCTCCCATCCCCATGCGATTGTGGCAGGGCTGCATCCCGGGACGGTGATTACGGGTCTGAGCGAACCGTTCCAAAAAGGGGTGTCGCCGGAAGCCCTGTTCACCCCCGCTGTCTCTGCGGGATATCTGTTGGGCGTCCTTGACGGCCTGACTCCTGCGGACAGCGGCGGCGTCTTCGCGTGGGACGGTGCACGAATCCCGGCCTAGCCTGCGGAAAGTCGAGCCGCTTGACGACGCCGGGTCGCCGGGGCCTTGTCGGGCCATGCAGGTCACTCTTCCGGCACGGCTTTACGGATGTCCCGACGCGTGGCTGCGCGAGCGCACGGGCCTGTTCGGACACACGTGGCTGTTCCTCGCTCATGAGGCCGAGGCGTCGGACGCCGGCGACTGGATCGCCACCGACGTCGCAGGGCATCAGTTGCTGATGGTGCGAGGAGCGGACGGCGCGCTGCGGGCCTTCCACAATGTCTGCCGCCACCGGGCCGGGCCGCTGGTCAGCGGGGTCGCAGGGAATTGCGGGCGCGAACTGGTGTGCGGCTACCACGGCTGGCGCTACTCGCTTGAGGGTCGGCTGAGGGCGGCGACGGAGTTCGGCGCCGCCGAGGGGTTCGATCCCCGCGAATTCGGCCTGTTGGGCCTGAGGCTGGAGACCTGGCGCGGGTTGGTGTTCGTGACGCTGGACCCCGACGCTGCGCCCCTGGGTCAGACCGTCGCGCCGCTCGAGACGTTGCTGGCAGAACGCGGGTTCGAAATCGCCCGCCCGGCCGCGCGCCGCACCCATGTCCTGGACTGCGACTGGAAGGTCTATGCCGAGAACTATCTGGAGGGCTACCACATCGGTTCGGTCCATCCCGTCCTCGCCGACGAACTGGGCCCGGCGGATTACCGCGTCCGGGTCGAGGGCGATCTGGTGATCCAGGAGGCGGTCGGGGTGAACGACGGACCCCAGGCCGGGGTCTGGGGCTGGCTGTGGCCCAACCTCGGGATCAATGTCTATCGCGACGGGGCGATGATCGAGCGGATGACGCCGGTCGGGCCGGGTCGCACGCGGCTGGACTATTTGTTCCTCAACGACGGCGGGGAGAGAGCGCTGGGAGAGGCGCTGGTCGCATCGGACCGGCTGACCGCGGAGGACGCGGCCATCTGCGAGGCCGTGCAGAGGAACCTGACGGCGGGCGCCTATGAGACCGGTGTGCTGAGTCCGCGCCACGAGGCCGCCGTGGCGTGGTTCCAGATGCGGATCGGCGCCGTCCATGCTTGAGTGATGGCAGGCAAGGGGGAACCGCATGACCGACGCGCAACCGGCGGGCGATCGCAAACTCGGCTGGGGTCTCGCCGCCCTCCTCGTCACCGGCAACATGATCGGCTCGGGCGTGTATCTTCTTCCGGCCTCGCTGGCGTCGATCGGCAGCTCCAGTCTGGTGGGCTGGGTCGTGGCCGCATTGGGCGCCTTGCTGCTGGCCGCCGTTTTCGCGGGCCTCGGGCGAACGCTTCCTGCGGCCGACAGCCTGTCCGGCTACGCGGGGCAGGGGCTCGGCCGTTTCTTCGGCTATCAGGCGTCCCTGGCCTACTGGGTCGGCAACTGGGTCGGTAATGTCGCCATCGCGGTGGCCGCCACCGGATACATGGCGTTCTTCGTCCCGATGCTGGCGGAGCGTTGGCCCGGCGCCGTGTGCAATGTCGCCCTCATATGGCTGACCACCCTTCTCTACATGGCCGGCCCCCGGGCCGTGGCGCGTTTCGGCGGGCTGACCCTGGCTGTCGGTCTGGTTCCCTTGGTGATCGCGGTGTTCGCTGGCGCGATCGCCTTCGACCCGGCGGTCTTCGCGGCGTCATGGTCGCCGGCCGGCGTCGGTCTGACGTCGAGCGTACCGGCCTCCATGGCGCTGATCTTCTGGGCCTTCCTGGGCTTCGAAAGCGCTGGAGTGGTGGCCCAGAGGCTGAAGGATCCCGAACGGAACGTCGGCCGCGCCACCTTCGTGGGCGTCACCCTGGCGGCCATCATCTATATCGCGGTCAGTGCCGCGGTGTTCGGCGTCATCCCGGCGGCGGAGCTGGCGCAGTCCAGCAGCCCGTTCGCCGCTGTGGCCGTGCGGGTGATCGGAAGCGGGGCGGCAGGCTTCGTCGCGGTCTGCGCCGTGGCCAAGACACTGGGAACGCTGGGCGGCTGGATGATGCTGACCGGAGAGACCGCCCGCGCCGGCGCCCGCCAGGGCTTCCTGCCTCGGGTCTTCGGCCACGGGGCGGTGACGCCGCCCGCCAATCCCCTGATCCACGGCGTGCTGATGACCGTCATCGTCCTGGCCAGTGCCCAGCCCCGGCTCGCCGGGCAGTTCGGTCTGCTGATCGGTGCGACGACCGTGCTGTTCCTGGTCGTCTACGGGTTCTGCTGCGTGGCCCTGATGCGGTTCACCGACCGCTGGCCGGAGCGGATCGCGGCGCTGGGCGGCCTGGCCTTCTGCGGCTGGGCCGTTGCGATGTCTGGCTGGGTCTTTCTGGGGATCGCGATGGCCTTTTTCGCGGTGACGACCGTCGTCTGGGTCGGTCTCGGGCTGCGGAGGCGGCGTCTCGCGGCAACAGAGCCATGACGACCGCCGCCGACGGCGTTGACCGCCGACATTCGCCCCGCTAGTCACGCCGCCGTTTGAGCGCCGGGATTCGGTGCTATGAGGCGCGCATGACCGACAAGCTTCTCCCCGGCGCCACTGGCGTCCTCGCTCTCGCAGACGGCACGATCTTCCAGGGCGTGGGGGTCGGCGCGACCGGCTCGGCGCTCGGCGAGGTGGTCTTCAACACGGCGATGACCGGGTATCAGGAGATCCTGACCGACCCGTCCTACATGAGCCAGATCCTGGCCTTCACCTTCCCGCACGTCGGCAATACCGGCACCAACGTGGAAGACATCGAACAGATGGGCGGCGGGTCTGACACCTCGGCGCGAGGCGCGATCTTCCGCGACCTGCCGACCGATCCGGCCAACTGGCGCTCGGACTCGAGCTTCGACGTCTGGATGAAGCGGCGCGGCGTCGTGGGCCTGGCGGGTATCGACACCCGCGCCCTGACCCAGCGCATCCGCGACCACGGCGCGCCCCACGCGGTGATCGCCCACGATCCGGACGGGCAATTCGATCTGGACGCCCTCGTGGCGCAGGCGAAGGCCTGGACCGGCCTCGTCGGCCTCGACCTCGCAAGGCCCGCCTCGACCCTTCAGGCGTTCGAATGGGATGAGGGCCTGTGGGAATGGCCGGAGGGGCACCCGAAGACCGAGGGGCGCAAGACCGTCGTCGTCGTCGATTACGGCGTGAAGCGAAACATCCTGCGGGCGCTGGCCTCGACCGGCGCGAAGATCACCGTGGTCCCCGCCACGACGACGGCCGAGGAGATTCTGGCCCGCTCGCCGGACGGCGTCGTCCTGTCGAACGGCCCGGGTGATCCGGCGGCGACCGGCGAGTACGCCGTGCCCGAGATCAGGAAGCTGGTCGAGAGCGGCAAGCCGGTCTTCGGCATTTGCCTCGGTCACCAGATGCTGGCCCTCGCGCTCGGCGCCAGGACCGTGAAGATGGACCAGGGCCACCACGGCGCGAATCATCCGGTGAAGGATCTGACGACCGGCAAGGTCGAGATCGTGTCGATGAACCACGGCTTCACCGTCGACCGCGACAGCCTGCCAGACGCAGTCGAGGAGACCCACGTCAGCCTGTTCGACGGCACCAACTGCGGCATCCAGCTGAAGGGCCGTCCGGTGTTCAGCGTCCAGCACCACCCGGAAGCCTCACCGGGACCGACGGACAGCCTGTATCTGTTCGACCGGTTCAACGACCTGATGAAGGCCTAGAATGGCCATTCACGCGGCGACCTCGGCCTATCTGGGCTGGCTCGCCGTCGCGCTGGGCAAGGATGGGGGAGGATCCCGAACCGTCTCGGCGGCTCCGGGTGATCTCGTGTTGGGCTACGCGACCGGCTACGACTCCCATGACATCGCCCCGTTCGTGCGCTCGCTGCGCGCGGTGTTCGATGGCGGGGTCGCCCTGGTCGTCGACGACCGGCCCGATGTGATCGCCCTGCTGGAAGAGCACGGGGTCCATGCCCTGCCGGCGGACATGGTCGAGGGCTGGGAGCCCCACGCGGTCATCGCCCGGTTCGCGGCCTTCGATCGCTATCTGGCGGATAGGCCCGAGGTGCGGAATGTCCTGCTGACCGACGTGCGCGACGTCCTGTTCCAGCGACCGCCATTTGCGCCGGCGCCGACGGGGCTTGAGGTCTTCGTCGAGGGTGACGTGCTTGGCGACCACGCCTTCAACATGAAATATCTGCGAACCCTGGCCGGAGACCGGATGGCCCAGGATCTGGCGTCGGCTCCCGCGATCTGTGTCGGCACGGTCATGGGGCCGCGCCGGGAGGTCGCCCGGTTCTGCCGTATGGTTCTGATGCTGGCGGCCATTCCGCGCTCGGAGATCGGCGGGGCCTTCGGCACGGACCAGGCCGCCTGCAACATCGCGGTGCATATGGGGTTGGTGGAGGCCGAGGTCCGCGAGAACTTCGGCCGGGTCGCCACCATCGGCCTGACGCCCGGCGAGACCCTGACGTTTGCGAACGGCGAGGTGGTCAACCCCGATGGTTCGGTCAGCGCCATCGTCCATCAGCACGACCGCCACCCCCATCTGGCCGAGGCGACCCGCGGCCGCTGGGGCGGGGGGCTGGAGGTGCGCGAGCGGGTCCGCCCCAAGGGCGTGGCCGAGCGCGGCCGTCGTCTGCGCGATTCCCTGATGCGGCGTCTGCCTGAACTGCGCTGACGTGATAGGTTGAGGGCCATGCCGGTTCGCCTGACCCTCCTCGCCCTCATGCTGATGCTCGGCGCCTGCGCCAGCGGGGCCCGGTCGTCGTTTGACCTCCAGGACCGCGCAGGCGCGCGGCCGATGGGGCTGATCTCGGCCCCGAACCATCCGATCCGCGTCTATCTCGACGCCGAAGACCGCGCGGCGATCTTCCAGCAGGCGTTCCGCGAAGGGGTGCCGGTCGGAGAGGATGGGCGGCTGGACTTCATCGCCCTGTCCGGCGGCGGATCTAACGGCGCATTCACCGCAGGCCTGATGAAGGGCTGGAGCGAGACGGGCGAGCGGCCGGACTTCGAGGTTGTCACCGGAGTCTCGACCGGGGCGCTGGCCGCGCCCTTCGTCTTCCTGGGCCCCGACTACGACGACGAACTGGCCGAAGCCTATACCGGCGGAGCGGCGGCGGGTCTGCTGCAATCCCGGGGACTGGGCGCTCTGATCGGGTCAGGCATCTACAAATCGGCGCCTCTTCGATCCTTGGTCGAGCGGTTCGTGACCGAGGATGTCCTGCGCGCAGTCGCGGCGGAATACGCCAAGGGGCGGGTCTTACTGGTTGCGACCACGGACCTCGACTCCCAGCGCGGCGTCAGCTGGGACCTGGGCGCCATTGCGACGCAAGGCACGCCCCAGGCGCTGGAGCTGTTTCGCAGCGTGCTGGTGGCTTCAGCCAGCATTCCCGGCGCCTTTCCGCCCGTCCTGATCCAGTCAGATAACGCCGGTCTGCGTTTTGAAGAGATGCATGTGGACGGCGGGGTGGCGGCGCCCTTCCTGGCGGTGCCGGAGACCCTGTGGTCGTTCGAGGAGCCGTCCGACACCCTGCGCGGCGCGCGCTTCTATGTGGTTGTGAACGGGCGAACCAGTCCGAGCTTCGGGATCACGAAGGACACCCCCCAAGGCGTGCTGGGCCGCAGTATCGACATCCTGCTTCGCGCTTCGCTGGTGACGACCCTGGCGGGCAACCACGCTTTCGCGGACCGGAACGACCTGTTCTTCCGCTACGCCGCGCTGCCGGACGACTCCGAGGCCTCGGCCCTGGACTTCAGCCCCGAGTCCATGAGCGCGGTCTATGAGATCGGACGGCAGGGCGCGATCTCGGGCGCTGCCTGGAGATAGACCCTAGGGAAGCGGCGCGAAGCTGCGTTCTTCGCGGAGCGCGCAAGCCTTCTTCACCGCGACCGGGGCGGCGTGCAGCCAGTAGGCGGCGTCTTCCGGCCGATCGGCCCGCTTCCGCTCCAGACCCCTCAGGCGCCGCTGGGCAGCATTGGCCAGCAGGAGCGCGTGGAGCGCACGCGGTTTCAGGTCGTGAACCGTAGGGGCATAGGGAACGGCGACGGGATCGGGTCCGATGGGCTCGACTGCCGGTTGGGTGATGGCGATGAACATGGAGCGGCTCTGGCTTGAAGAGTAGGTCGGTGCTTCTGCGCCGGGGGAACAGTGGATTAACCCTGACTTCTGTGGATAGTTCCGCATTCGGACCAAAAAATGTCCTGAAAAAACAGAAGCCTATCGTCTCGGTTTAGCCTTCTTGGTTAACGACTGGTTAATGGCTCCGCTGCGGCGCAGAGCGCGGTATACGGAGCGGTGCGTTTCGATGACCGCTTCCTCGAGGAACTGAAGGCCCGCCTTCGCCCGTCCGACGTGATCGGCCGGTCGGTGAAGCTCAAGCGTCAGGGACGCGAGTGGGTAGGGCTGTCGCCCTTCTCCAAGGAGAAGTCGCCGTCGTTCTTCGTCAACGACGAAAAGGGATTCTTCCACGACTTCTCGTCGGGCAAGCATGGCGACGTGATCTCCTTCCTGCAGGAGACCGAGCGGCTGAGCTTCCCCGAAGCGGTCGAGCGGCTGGCCGCCGAGGCCGGGATGCAGATGCCGGCCGAGGATCCGCAGGCCGCCGAGCGCGAGGCCAGGAAGCAGGGCCTGTCGGACTGGATGGACCTGGCCCAGAAATGGTTTGCGGCGAACCTGCGCCGGTCGACCGGCAAGGCGGCGCGGGACTATCTCGAGAAGCGCGGCTTGCCGGAGGATCAGTGGGAGCGGTTCGGCCTCGGCTATGCGCCGAACGACCGCGAGGGACTGAAGGCGGCGCTGGTCCAGCGCGGGGCCAGGCCGGGCGATCTGGTCGAGATGGGGATGCTGATCTCGCCGGAGGGCGGCGGCAATCCCTATGACCGGTTCCGCGACCGGCTGATGTTCCCGATCCTCGACGCGCGCGGACGTCTGGTCAGCTTCGGCGGCCGGGCGATGAACCCCGACGACCGGGCCAAATATCTGAACGGGCCGGAGAGCCCGCTCTTCCACAAGGGAGCGACCCTTTACGGCCTGCCTGAGGCCCGGCGCATCCTCGGCGCGGAGTCGAAATCGACCCAGGCCGTAATCGTGGTCGAGGGCTATATGGACGTCATCGCCTGCCAGCGCGCGGGCCTGCCGGCCGTGGCGCCGATGGGCACGGCCCTGACCGAGGATCAGATGGCCCTGCTGTGGCGGGTGTCGTCGGAGCCGGTGCTGTGTTTCGACGGAGACGGGGCGGGGCAGAGGGCCGCGTATCGCGCCATCGAACGCGCTTTGCCGCTGCTGAAGCCGGGTCGATCGTTCCGTTTCGCCCTGCTGGAGGGCGGGCAGGATCCGGATGACATCCTGAGAGACAAGGGCGCGCCGGCCCTGCGTCAGGCCATGACCGAGACGCGGACCTTCGCCGAGGTCTTGTTCCGCCGCGAGGCCGAGGCCGAACCGCTGGATACGCCCGAGCGCCGCGCCGGGCTGAAAGGGCGGCTGCGCACGGCGGCGGCGGCGATCCAGGACAAGGATCTGGCCGAACAGTATCGCCGCGAGCTGTTCGACCGCTTCGATGCCCTGTTCCCCGGCCGGTCGGCGCCCCAGCCACGCGCCCAGCAATCCGGCGGACGCTGGAAGCCGGGTGCGCCGCCGAAGCTCGGCCAGACGGCGGAGGGCGCCTCGGCGATGCACGCCCTGACCCGATCGATCGAGCCGATCGCAGCGGCCCTGGCCCATGGCGCCATCGAGGATCCGGAGCGGATGGACGACCACCTGGAGGCAATCGCCTCGCATGGCTTCGGCGATCCGGCTCTGGACGGGCTGGCGCAGGAGCTGGTCAGGTTGCGTTTCGGGGGTCAAACGCTTGACAGCGCGGCCTTGCGTCGCCATCTCGCGACCTCCGGATACGATGCTTTAGTGCGCGAGGTCGAGAAGGCGGCGGCAAAGTCCGGCGCGCCTTTCCTGGCCGCAAATGCGCCCCTCGCCGAAGCAAGGGTCCGGTGGTCGCAAGGCTTCGACGCCCTGACCCGCGTTGCGGGACTGGACGCGGCGCTGGCGTCAGCGAAGTCGGGGGCGGATCACGCTTTCGACGCATCCGCCTTCAGTCGTCTGAAGGCGGAGCGCGATGCATTGCGACGAGCCATCAAGACCGGAATGATTTGGGATGATGAGGCTGGTTCGTAACGAACTCGGCCCGCATGCGTTCTATTTCAGAACGAATGTTGCATTTTTGCCGACGGGCCGGCGGGGTCCTGACGGTGCGGAGAATTGAACTGAATGACTGATACGCAGGAACCGCCTGAGTCCACATCCACCGACGGGCCTTTGCTCGATCTCACGGATGCCGGCGTCAAGAAGTTCATCAAGCAGGCCAAGGCGCGTGGCTATGTGACGATGGAGGAGCTGAACAAGGTTCTGCCGTCCGAAGAAGTCACGCCGGACGCGATTGAAGATACGCTCGCGATGCTGTCCGAGATGGGCGTCAATGTTGTCGAGGCGGAAGAAGACGCCGCCGAGACGACGGGCGGCGATGTCGCCGAGCGCGCCGAGACTTCGGTCACCGAAGGCGATGCCAAGCCGACCTATGACCGCACCGACGACCCCGTACGGATGTATTTGCGCGAGATGGGCTCGGTCGAGCTGCTGAGCCGCGAGGGCGAGATCGCCATCGCCAAGCGGATCGAGGCCGGCCGCGACGCCATGATCTCGGGCCTGTGCGAGAGCGCCCTGACGTTCGAGGCCATCATGGTCTGGCGCGACGAACTGGCCAACAACCGCATCCTGCTGCGCGAGGTCATCGACCTGGACGCAACCTATGGCGTGCTCAACCCCGCGTCCCTGCCGCACAACCAGCCCCAGCCCCCGATCCCTGGCCAGCCGGCCCCCCCCAAGCCCGAGCCGGAACCGGGCTCGGACGCCGCTGCCGAGGCCGAGAAGGCCGAGCAGGACGAGGAGGACGAAGACTTCGACGACGGCGGCGGGATGTCGATCTCGGCGCTGGAGGCGGAGCTGCGCGACGGCGTCATGGAGACCCTGGACGCCATCGCCTCGGACTTCGACGCCTTCCGCAAACTGCAGGAGAAGCTGGTCGACACCCGGCTCAAGGGCGAGGACCTCAGTGTCAAGGACCGCAAGGCCTATGACACATTGTCGGCGGCCATCTCGGGCCGGCTCAAGACGCTGAAGCTGAACAATAACCGCATCGAGGCCCTGGTCGAGCAGCTCTATGCGATCAACAAGCGGCTGATCGGTCTGGAAGGCCGGCTGCTGCGCCTGGCCGACAGCTACGGCATCTCCCGCCCCGAGTTCCTCAAGGCCTATTTCACCCGCGAACTCGACCCCAACTGGTCGGAGACGGTCAAGGCGATGGGCGTTCGCTGGACCAAGTTCAGCGACGACCAGTCGACCCAGATCGCCACCATCCGCGGCGATGTCGCCGCCGTGGCGACCGAGGCCGGTCTGCCCATCGACGACTATCGCCGCATCGTCCAGACGGTTCAGAAGGGCGAGCGCGAGGCCCGTCAGGCCAAGAAGGAAATGGTCGAGGCCAACCTGCGCCTGGTTATCTCCATCGCCAAGAAATACACCAACCGCGGCCTGCAGTTCCTTGATCTCATTCAGGAAGGCAACATCGGCCTGATGAAGGCGGTCGACAAGTTCGAGTACCGCCGCGGCTACAAATTCAGCACCTATGCGACCTGGTGGATCCGTCAGGCGATTACCCGCTCGATCGCCGACCAGGCGCGAACCATCCGCATCCCGGTGCACATGATCGAGACGATCAACAAGATCGTCCGGACCAGCCGCCAGATGCTGCACGAGATCGGGCGCGAGCCGACCCCGGAAGAACTGGCCGAGAAACTGGCCATGCCGCTGGAGAAGGTCCGCAAGGTCCTGAAGATCGCCAAGGAGCCCATCAGCCTCGAGACGCCGATCGGCGACGAGGAGGATTCGCACCTGGGCGACTTCATCGAGGACAAGAACGCCATCCTGCCCATCGACGCGGCCATCCAGTCAAACCTGCGCGAGACCACAACCCGCGTGCTCGCGTCCCTGACGCCACGCGAGGAACGGGTCCTGCGGATGCGGTTCGGCATCGGCATGAACACCGACCACACGCTTGAAGAAGTCGGCCAGCAGTTCAGCGTGACCCGCGAACGCATCCGCCAGATCGAGGCCAAGGCGCTGCGCAAGCTGAAGCACCCGAGCCGGTCACGGAAGCTGCGGAGCTTCCTCGACAGCTGAGGCGCGACGGCGCCGACGAAAACAGGGGGCCGCTTCCGCAAGGAGGCGGCCCTTTCCTTCTCCCTCTCCCGATGGGAGAGGGCTTAAGGCTCGCAGAGCGATAGCGATGCGTGAAGCCGAAAGGGTGAGGGGCCGACGTCGAAGTCGGCGCTAGCCGTGTCCGTGCGACGGCTCACGCCGACTGACCCGCCAACCCCTTGTGTCTTTGCTTTCATTGTAGAGTGCGGATGCGGGCGGCTGTTCGCGCAGCCGCCCGCCGCGGCCTTGAACCCGTGTGCCCCTTGGCCCTTTGAGGCCGTGGGTGAGCCTGGGTCAGGCTGTGATCTTCCAAACCCGAACAGTTGCACGGGACCTGGATCCCGCACTG